>JALOMS010000500.1 GCA_025455345.1 Thermoflexibacter sp.
AACTCCTCCTGCACCTGCAGATATGTACGCCGCAATGGGTAGGAATGGACAAATGCTTAATATAGTACCAAGCCAAAACCTAATTGTTATTCGTATGGGCGACAGTCCTGATAATAGTGAAGTGCTTTTTACGCTTCAAGATGAGATTTGGTCAAAGTTGAACTTGATTATTAAATAGAATATGAGCGTTTTGATTATTCAAAATGTTTCTTAGGGAAAGACTTATAATTTTGTTTATTAAGTTTGTCGGCGGTTTTTTGGGCTAACTCTTTACTCTTGAAATTGCCGACTAAAATCCTGTACGTCTTTTGTCCATTTGCCCAACCAGCTTGGATATAGACTTGTCCTACTTTTAGTTTTTCTATTTTAGGAACATCTCGGAGTGCCTTTTGAATGTCGTCATAAGAGGCTATTTGTACGCCAAAACCTTTAAGGCTTACTTTTTCACCATCTGGGGTATAGGTGCTGGTAGGGTCAAAACTAATCTTGTCTTTATTTTTAGATTTTGCAGAAGGATTGTTTGTAGTGGAGAGAACTCCTTTGTTCTTCTTGTGGTCAGTTGCTTGTGTTTTTTCTATTTTTTTGTTGTCAATTATTTTCTTTTTTTCTCTAACTGCTTCATTATCTGGCTTATTTTTATCTACTTCTATGTTTTTCTCTTCATATCTTGCTGATATTTCTTCTTCTTTGGTAATTTCCACTTCTTCTTCTATTGGTTTGGTTGATATTCGACGATAGGCATCTTCTAAGATTTCTCTTGCATTATTGCGAGGAACGCCAAGTTGGATAAGTTCTATTTTTACCTCTATGACTGTTTTTTTGTCTGTCATTCCCAAGCCATCGGCGGCGGCTTTAGTCATATCTATAATTCTTTCTGAGGAAGTAGAACGGTCATTAATGCGTACAATGATTTCACTACCATTCTCTAAATTGGTGATTTTCACCAAACTATTAAATGCAATTTTAGCATGAGCGGCTTCTAAGGCATTAGGGTCGTATCTTTCTCCACTTTGGGTAATAGCTCCTTTGCGGTCATCTGAATAGTAAGAAGCCTTGCCTTTTTGCACATATCCTATTTGTGTAATTTCTTGGGCTGATAATGGATAGAAAGCTACAAACAATAAAAATAGGCAAATGGTAAAGGGTAAGCTAAATTGTAGTATTTTGGGCAAATTTTTCTTCATGGGAATTCTTGGTTTGCTTATTTGATGGTACAAATTTATAAAATTTATGCCTAATTTTTAGTATTATATCCTATATTTTAAGCAGTTGAGTAAAAGTTTTCAGATGATAAAGGGCTTATTGGCTCAGTGTGTCCCAATACCAACTAATCGTATTTTGCAATCCTTCTTTGATATAGAATTGTGGTTGGTAATCAAGCAATTGTTTGGCTTTGTCTATGGAGGCATAACTATGTCTTACATCGCCTTTTCTATTTTCAGTAAAAGTAGGTATAACGAGTGCTATCTTTTCATCAAAAGGTATAAGCAACTCTACCAATAAATTATATAAGTCTTTTAATGTAGTTTGCCCACAAAAAGCAATATTATATACTTGATTGCTTGCATTTTCATTAGTAGTAATGGCGGCTAATTGATTGGCTTGTAACACGTCTTCGATATAGGTAAAATCGCGAGATTGTTCGCCATCTCCATAAATAACAGGCGACTCATGCCTAATAAGTTTGCCAACAAATCGCGGAATAACAGCACTGTACTCTCCTTCTGGGTTTTGTCTTTTCCCATAAACGTTAAAATATCTCAACCCAATACACTGAATATCATAAAGTTGAGAAAATACTTGAGCATATAATTCATTGGTATATTTGGAAATGGCATAGGGAGATAGAGGCTTACCTATAAGGTGTTCTACCTTAGGCAGATGGGGGTAATCTCCATAAACTGAAGAACTTGAGGCATATACGAATCGCTTCACCTTAGCTTGGGCTGAAGCAAATAAAATATTCACAAAGCCATTGACATTGACCTCATCAGTAAGCATAGGATTTTTGATAGAGCGAGGTACAGAGCCTAATGCGGCTTGGTGCAATACATAATCCACGCCTTGTACAGCCAATTGGCAATCTTGAGGATTGCGAATATCTCCTTCTAAAAGTTTGAAATGAGGGTTGGGCAAAAGATGCGTGAGGTTTTCACGCTTCCCAGTAGAAAAATTGTCTAAGCAGATGACCTCATTGTCCTGATGTAGCAATTTTTCACAAAGATTAGAGCCTATAAAACCTGCACCGCCTGTTACCAATATTCTTGAATGAGTAATCTGTCGTGAATTTGTCATAATATAATAGAATACGCAACAAAAATAGGAAAAATTGAAAATTTTAAGTTAATAATATTTACATCTCTATGCCTATCATTTTCATTAGTACACTTGCGTTGAAACTTTTACAGACTCCTTCCGAAAGTTTATAAGGAAAAAATAATTGATTGTCAATTAATTCACTATTGAAACTATAATTTTTGATATATAGAGGATTTTCCTCTGCCAATCTTCCCAACTCCAAATCATGCGTAGAAACTATGCCAGAAAGACTGGATTTGTGTAATTGTCTGATTAAACTCTTAGCTCCTCTGTTGCGGTCTTCAGAGTTTGTTCCCTTCAGAATCTCGTCCAATAAGAATAGAATAGGTGGTTGTTCGTTTAATCTGTCCAAAAGTAGCCTAATCCTTTTCAATTCTGCATAAAAAGAAGAAACACTTTCACTCAAAGAATCATGTGTTCTCATGCTTGTAAATATTTGTAAAACAGATATTTGCATTTTTTTGGCGCACACAGGCGCGCCCATCAGAGCTAAGACCGCATTAATCCCTACTGTACGTAAAAAAGTGCTTTTTCCTGACATATTCGAGCCTGTAATGACGTGAATTGTGCCTGTATTCGCCAAGCTAAAATCGTTACATATTCGTTTGGTGTAGGGGATAAGAGGATGCCCTAAGTCTTGGGCTTCATACAAAAACCTATCTTCTACAATTTCAGGAAAGGCATATTCAGAATTTAATATATAAAAACAAGCAATGCTATTCAATGTTTCTATCTCCGCAACCGTATCGAACCATTTTTTAGCTTCTAACTTGTGCTTTATGCGCCATTTTTCTAAGCGTAGCAAAAAATGTAAATCCCAAAGTAAAGGAACATTGATAAAAGCAAAAAAATAAGGATTTTGGCGAAACTCTAAATTAGAAATGAGGTGCGAAAGTTTATTTATCTCTTTAGAAATCAATACAGTATCATGGGTAAGATTAGTTTTCAAATCCACCAATCGTGTACTGGAAAAATGCTCTTTTTCTATCAAAGCAATCAACTGACTTGCCGCCTGAACAGTGGGCAAGATAGGCAAAACTTCTAATAAAGTCAGCTTAATATATTCATTCACTCGTGATAAAATGATGATATTCAATAAAATAAGTAATATTATAGGAAAAAGAGGCAAATCGAAGATAGCTACTACAATAAAACTCGCTAATAAGAGCATAGGTAACAAGTATTGGGCAAAAATCAAGAACTTATTTTTTAATAAAAAGTCTTCTTTTTCTATCCAATGCCAAAACTTTTCATTGTCTAAGGCATTTTGCTTGAATGCCTTGCCTTTTGCTTCAAAATGTTGAAGAAAATCCATTTTTAGGCTTAATTCCTTTATTGCTTCTTGCTTTTGGAGAATATTAGAGCGATTTTCAACCGTAGATAAACTTTTTGCCAATTTTTGCTCACCTAAAGGAGTTGCGGTGTGATTGAGATATTGGAAAAGAGAGTTTTTTCCAAAAATATCCAAGTCTGCGGTATAGATGTGGTTTTCATCAAAATATTCACTCCCATCATTAGCAAAACTGCCAAAATCATTGTCCAAGCGTTTGATTTCCTTTTGGTTTATTTCCACTAAAAATTGGAAGTGCTTTCTTTGGGCAATGATGCGTTGATGTTTTTTGATTAGAAAAATAAAAATAGGAATAGTTAGAAAAAATACAAATGCGGTAGGTACTGCTTGTCTTTGGTTTGCAAACCAAATCATTAAAATTAAAGCAGTAACAAAAAAAGCAATTCGCGTAAAAGAATAAGTGTTATCTTGTTTTTGAAATAGTTGGAGTTGTTGGGTAAATAGACTGATTCTTTGTTGGAAAAAATCGTGCTTTAGGGTATTTTGCATATAAGTTTGGGATAATGAATAGATTAAGAAACCAATACACCATTTTCTTTTTTAGATTTTGTCTTATTTTCTT
>JALOMS010000028.1 GCA_025455345.1 Thermoflexibacter sp.
TACACTATTAATAATACTGACAAAACCTTCTTCATAAAGTTCTTTGAACTTTTGCATGGCAGGATTAAATCCAAGCTCATCATTGATTTTCAGCACTTTTTCTTTTTGAATTGCGATAGAAGGTCTTGACCGATAATATACATCATTGTAATAAGGCACTATGGTGTTAAGCCCATCATTGCCTCCTGACAATTGAATGATTACTAATATTTTATCATCTTGAGCTAAAGGGTTTGCCCTTAATTCTAAGGATTTTAAGAAACTCGGAATCAACATTCCCCCTACCGTCGCCAAAGAGGATTGTCTAAGGAAATTACGTCTGGAAGTATTCATTTTTATCAAACTTATTTTTTTCTTAGATAGCAAAAATAAGCAATGGTTTAAAACAAATAATAATTTTAGTAAAATATGCTATCTATCTAATTTTTACCATCCTATATGGAAAAATTTAGTCAAATTTTAAAAAAAATTTGATTTTACATCTATAAAACCTTAAATTTGCTTTCCATTGAAGTTTTAATTGCTTTTTTATTTTTTTTGATTTATGGCAAGAATTGTTTAAAACGCCTTAGAAGGCAAATTTTTTTTTCTTGGTTCTCCTCAGAATCAAACAGTTCTATTTTTATCATTTTAAAATCAAAAAATAATGCAATTATATCATTTAGGTTGGAATACTTTTTTCCAAACCGCTTTTTTACCTTTCCAAAATTCAGGTTTTTCAGTAGGTAAAATTATTGCTGAAAATAAAAATAAATACCTAATTATCAATGAATTAGGTGAACTAACAGGTGAGTGTACAGGCAAATTACTTTATGCCGCCGAATCACCATCAGAATTGCCTAAAGTTGGGGATTGGGTTGTAATCAGTATATTTCCTGATGAGCATAAAGCTATTATTCAACAAGTTTTACCTCGTTTTTCCAAGTTTTCGCGCAAGGTAGTAGGGAAAAAAATCGAAGAACAAATTATTGGTACTAACTTAGATTATGTGTTTATTGTTCAAAGTTTAGATACTAATTTCAATATCAGGCGTTTGGAACGCTATCTGTTATTGGCAGTCGAAGGCAATATCCATGCAATAATTGTTTTGAATAAAGCAGATGCGTGTATTGATATTGATTCTAAGTTACAAGCCATTAAACAAGCAAATTTGGACGCTCAAGTATTGGTAGTCAGCACTATTACCGAAAAAGGTTTAGCAGATTTAGAGGCAGTTTTAGAAACTGGTAAGACTTATGCCTTTGTAGGTTCTTCGGGAGTAGGTAAGTCAAGTCTTATCAATGCTTTATTGGGTAAGATACAACAAAACACCCAGTTGGTACGCTCAAAAGATGACAAGGGAAGGCATACTACTACACGAAGAGAGTTAATTTGTTTGAAATCAGGGGCTTGGCTAATGGATACACCTGGTATGCGCGAGATTCATTTATGGGCAGAAGAAGGAAGCCTTGAAGCAACATTTGATGAAATAACTCAATTGGCACAGCATTGCCATTTTAGTGATTGTACGCATACAAAAGAAATCAGATGTGCTGTCAAACAAGCACTTATAGATGGTTTGATAGATGAAAATCGCTATAAAAGTTATCTCAAATTACAACGAGAGATAGCGTATTTGGAGGCTGACCAAAACTATTTGCGAATGAAAGAAAAGAAGTTCAAAAAAGTTCACAAAGAGTTAAAGCAAATGCAGAAATATAAATAATCTATTAATTATCAATGTTTTGCATTAATACATAGGATTTCTAACTTCGTTAATAAAACTTGCTGAGGCTTTTCATAAAATCTAATTCCTAAAAAAATAAGATTTTGAAACAGCCTTAGTTTGATTATTTGCATAATTCTACTTTGAGAAGTATTAATCCTCTAATATTGCTAACGTCTTTGTTCACTCTGTATGATTTCTTCATAGAGTTTTTCAAAGGCATCATTGAACTTTTTATATTGGTTTTGATAAAGTTTGAGTCGCTCTTTAGCATTCTCTAAGTCTTTTTCATCAAAATCGCCTTGGCTTATTTGTCCTCCTTCCAAGCCCTTTTTGAGGACTTCAAATTTTTCTATTCTTCCTTCTTCTCTTTGGACAGCTCTTCCATAAAGCACAGATAACTGATTTAGAATCAAAAGGCTTCTATCCTTAATGCTACTACTACTAAAATTGCTAATTTTATTTTTTGCCAAATAGGCTAAAGCATCCATAGACCGCTTACCGAGTGTATCAGCCAAGTTTTCTGCGCGTTTGTGTTCGCCAAGTTGGTGGAAAAGTTCTACATAGCGAGGTATATAATAATCATAAGGAATACTCTTGTCGGGGATTTGTTTCAAACTCCACTCCAACACCTCTTTTGCTTTGTCATTTTTACCTTCAGCAAAGAACTGATATGCCAATCGATAAAAGGCGTTGCGCTCATTGGCTCCGAATTTTTTATACTCCTCATCATGGTAAGCATTGGGGTCATCAAAGCCTCTAAATTGGAATTTTTTTATGTTTTCATACATAATATCTGCTTCTACTTCTCCCAAATCTCCATTATCAGTCTTATAAGGAACGATGCGATACGCAAGCCCTTCCATTTGCAAGTAGTTTCTTAGCTCTATATTGGTAGTATTGGCTGAAGTATTATTAAAGTAAAGAGGGCGTTTCCAATCGCAGGAAGCAAGCATATCCAAAATCATCAAATCACTTTTGTACAATGCTCCTGCTCCTTGTCGCAAGCTAAAGCGCATTTGTCGCACGATTCTGGACTTTTTATTTTCAGGAAGAATATTCATTTGCGCTACTTTGGCACTATCTACACCCAAAACAAAGTTTTTGGAAGGCAAACTTGCGGTGCTTCCGCCACCTTGTAGCTCTACCATGATGTTAGGATTAGATTCTTTTACCCACTTCATATAAGTTTTTAAGTCGATACCCGAAGCCAATTGCTTGTATTCTGGTCTATCTAAGTAAGGTATATAATCATTTGCTCCTGATTTGAACTGGTCGTATTCTAAAGAGATGGGCAGAGGTTCTGAATTATACATCTTGCGCTTCAATTGCTCTATGTACCAGTCCGTACTTAAGTAACTCAATACGACTACTCTTACGTCTGTTCTGTATCCTTCTACATCTTGTACATACCAAAGAGGGAAGGTGTCATTGTCCCCGCCTGTGAACAATACTGCATTAGGGGCGCAACTTGCTAAGGTATTTCTTGCTTGGTCAATAGAGTGGAAACGGTTAGAGCGATTATGATTGTCCCAGCCTTTTGCTCCCATCATAATAGGAACTACCATACAAAGTGCTGTAGCAATGCTTGGTCTGAGTACATTGTTTTTGATAATACTTTTGAACCATTCACTAAGTCCGATTACACCAAAACCAATCCACATCGCAAAAGCATAAAAAGAACCCACGTAAATATAATCGCGCTCTCTTGGCTCTACGGGCGGAGAGTTCATATAAAGCACCAATGCGATACCCGTCAAGAAGAAAAGCATCATTACCATTGCAAAGTTTTTCTCATCTCTGCTAAGTTGAAAAAATAAGCCTAACAAGCCCAAAATCAAAGGCAACATATAAAAATTATCTCTTGCTTTGTTCCTTGCCGCTTCAGGAATTTCATCATTGCTTGGGTCATTGGGCAAAAGCCAGCCTGCTTCTTTATCATCGCCATCTCGTCCCGCAAAGTTCCAAAGAAAATAACGAAAATACATGTGTCCTAACTGATACCTAAAAAGATAAGTTACATTATCTATAAAATTAGGTTTTTTCCTATTTTCGGGAATACGCGCCCAATCGCGATAAAGCTCAGGGTGGTCTTCTCCTTGGCTATACATACGAGGCAAAAGCATTTCATCTTCGTATGTTGCCTCTGTCTTATAATCATAAATTTCATACTTATCCTTGCCCTTGCGATACATAGGCTCTGTCTGCACCACATCTATTCTTTCAGAGGCAAAAGAACGACCATACAATAAGGGTCTATCCCCATATTGCTCTCTTTTCAAGTAAGATACAAAAGACATTACATCTTCAGGATTATTCTCGTCTATGGGAGGGTTATGGTTAGAGCGAATCAATACAAGTCCATAAGAAGCATAACCAATTAATACAAAAGCAAATCCTAATAAGGCAGTATTCATCACTTCATTTTGCTTTTTGATAGAATAAATGATACCATAAACTACGGCACCCAAAAACAATATTGCAAAAAACAAAGCACCAGACCCAAAAGGCAATCCAATGCCATTTACAAAAAATATCTCAAATTTTCCCGCAATACTTGGCAGACCGGGTATTACCAAATACATAATCAAAATAATAATAGCACCACTTACAACCATTGTACTGATTAAGCCCCAATGCGTAATTTGAGGGTATCTCTTATAATAATACACCAAACCCAAAGCAGGAATAGTTACCAAGTTGAGCAAGTGAACCCCTATGGAAAGTCCCATCATATAAGCAATCAAAATCAACCACTTGTTAGCTAATACTCTATCATCAATAGTTTCCCACTTGAGCATAGCCCATACTACGAAGGCTGTAAAGAAAGAAGACATACCATATACCTCTGCTTCCACCGCAGAAAACCAAAAAGAATCAGAAAAAGTATATGCCAAAGAGCCTACCAAACCTGCACCAATGAGTGTTATTTGCTCCCCAAGTGTATATGATTCTCCTTCTTTAGGTCTATTAATCAGTTTTTTACCTAATAATACAATAGACCAATAAAGAAATAGAATACTAAAGCTACTCGATAAGACTGAAATCATATTGACCCAATAAGCAACTTTTTCTACATCTCCCATTGCCAAAAAGGAGAACATTCTACCTATCAATAGGAAAAAAGGCGCACCGGGAGGGTGAGGCACCATGAGTTTGTAAGATACGGCGATAAATTCCCCGCAATCCCAAAAACTTGCTGTTTCTTCAACAGTCATTACATAAACCGTAGTAGCAATAACAAATACTATCCAGCCGACAATGTCGTTTAGCTTCTTGAAACTCATTGAGTTAGATGATTATATGACAATAAATTAAAAATTCTAAATTTATTTCCTGTATGAAAGAAAAAGATATACCCAATCCTATGCTTTCAAAATGAAGTCTGCAAAACTATAAAAGTTTCCTTAAAAGCAAGGGCTTTTTAACGTTCATTAAGGCTTTTATAAAGAATTTGCTGTTTCTTATGCCCCAATCATCTATTTTAGGTAAGAAAGAATTAATAAACTTCCATCTCCAAATCTATCTTGCTTGCCCATGCGTGAATACCTCCTGTCAAGTTAAAGAGATGCAAATGATTCATCTTTTTTTCTAAGAATTTAATTACATTGGCACTACGCATCCCATGATGACAATAAACAACTACTTTTTTATTTTGAGGAATCAAATCCAGATTTTCAGCAATCTCGTCCATTGGTATCCATATCGCCTGTGCCAAATGACAGATTTCATATTCATAATTTTCTCTCACATCTAATACAAATATATCTTCTTCTTTCGCCAGTGCATTTGCCAACTCCTCCACAGACATACTTTTGAGCGGTAGAGAAGCCGTACTATCCATAGGTTTTTCATCTGCAACATTACAGAAATCCTCATAGTCTATGAGTTGTGTGATATTACTTTTGTCCAATCTTTTCTTGATTTTAATAATGCGATTGTTAGCGTCCAACATATTCACCATTAGCAATTTCCCATCTAAAATCTCCCCTATGCCCAATACAATTTTAAGCACTTCATTTGCCTGATAAAGTCCTATCATTCCAGCCAATAACCCAAAAACACCAGCAACGGCGCAGTTAGGGGCTTCCTCTGCCGAAGGTGGTGAGGGGAACAAACAGCGATAGGTAGGCGAATTTTCTGTAAGATTAAATGTACTTACCTGTCCTTCAAACTGATAAATAGCACCATAAATAAAAGGTTTCTGTAAAATAATACAAGCATCATTGACCAAGTAGCGTGTAGGGAAATTATCAGAACAGTCCACAATTACATCATAATTTTCTATAATTCCAAGTGCATTATTACGGTTTAACTCAACTGCAAATACCTCAAAATCAACATGAGGATTCAAAGAAAGCAAATGTTTCGCACTAATTTCTGCCTTAGCTTTGCCTGCATCTTCTGTACGATAAATTACCTGCCTTTGCAAATTACTCACCGCAACTTGGTCGCCATCTACAATCCCTATTCTGCCTATTCCTGCGGCAGTAAGGTATTGGAGCAAAGGACTGCCCAAACCTCCCGCACCAATCACTAAAACCTTAGCATTCTTTAGTTTATTTTGTCCATTCGTGCCTACTTTTGGCAAGACTATTTGACGGTTATACCTACGTAACTCTTCTATGGAAAGCATGATAATTTGGAAAATATAATAGCGAAATTAATCATCATTTTTAAAAGTAGCAAACTTCTGATGGGGCTTCCGCACCAAATCTTATATTTTAATTTTTGAGTAGATTTTTTAAATGTTCATGGTTTTTGGAAGCCTTTTTTCGTTTTCTTTTTGAACTTATCTTTTCAGTATCTTTTTTGAGAAGGAACAAAGTCCATTTACGAATCAGATGTAAGTTGAGGCTTGCTTTTTCTTTTCTAATCAATAAGTTATCCTCTCCAAGAGTAATATCTAATTACCACAGGATTGCCTGCCAGACTCTTTTTTTAATGCCGCAGTGGAATTGGTGAGAACTCACACCACCACAAAAATTTTCAGATATTCAATTCATTTGGGCTTGTACATTACAAAGAAATAATGAAATTTAATACGTTAAATAAATCATATTTTTCTTTAATCAAATCTTTATATTATCTTAGCCGTATAATTGCCAAGTAATTTCAACAATATTTTTTGCTGGCATCCGTAGAGTGTGAGATACATATCTTCCCAGTACATTTTACCTGAATAGATGCCTGTTAGGAGTATGATTTTTTATCCAACAATACTATAAATCCTTTCTTTTTATGATGAAACATCTTTTAACGACACTTTTATTATTAACATTTGCTTTTGGTATTCGCGCTCAGGAAACTTTCCCCGTCAACGGGGCGCAAGACAAAAGGAATGAGGTTTACGTTTTTACCAATGCTAATGTAGTGGTAGATTATCAAACGACGATGAGCAATAGCACGCTTATCATTAGCAAGGGCAAGATAGAAGCCGTAGGGACTAATCTTCCTATCCCCCAAGGTGCGAGAGTAATAGACCTCAAAGGAAAGTATATCTATCCTTCGATGGTAGATGCCTTCTCTGATTATGGGATAGAACAACCTAAGCCACAGGGCGGATTTTCTTTCTTTGCAAGTGGTGATTTTACTTCTAAGAAAAAAGGTGCTTATAACACCAACGAAGCCATCAAGCCCGAAATCAGAGGCAATGAAATTTTTGCCAGTAATCCAAGCAATGCTAAAACATGGAGAGATTTGGGCTTTGGGTCTGTTTCCACCCACCTCATGGACGGGGTAGTTAGAGGGACAGGGGTATTGGTAAGTTTGGCAGATGACAAAGAGCAAAAAGTAGTATTAAAAGGAGAAACGGCGGCTTATTATTCCTTTAATAAGGGGACAAGTTCGCAGGTTTACCCGACTTCACAGATGGGTTATATCGCACTACTCAGGCAAACTTTTTATGATGGTATTTGGTACAAAAGTCATGGAAGTAGCTTAGAATACAATATTTCTTTAGATTATTTTAATAAAAACCTCGCTTTGCCACAAATCTTTACTGTTACCAACAAACTTAATGCACTTAGGGCAGACAAAGTAGGCGATGAGTTCAAAAAACAATTCATCATCAAGGGCAATGGAGATGAATATCAGATGATTGGAGAAATCAAAGCAAGCGGCGCAATGTTCATTATTCCCTTAAGTTTTCCAGATGCTTATGATGTAGAAGACCCTTATGATGCCCAATTGGTTTCCTTATCGGATATGAAACATTGGGAATTAGCACCAAGCAATCCAAGTGCATTGGCAAAGGCGGGCGTAGAGTTTGCCTTCACCATAGATGGATTAAAAAATAAGGGAGATTTTATTAAAAATATCCAAAAAGCAATAGAATATGGCTTAGATAAACAAACAGCCTTAAAAGCTGTAACCTATATGCCTGCCAAACTTGTAGGAGCAGAGAACATAGTAGGAAGTTTGAAAAAAGGTATGGTAGCTAATTTTCTCATTACATCAAAAGAATTATTTGACAAGGAAAATATCATTTATGAAAATTGGGTGCAAGGCAATCGCTATGTTATCAATGAGATGAACTTCATGGACATAAGGGGGGATTACAAACTAAATGTTGGTGGAGAAGCTCTCACACTCAAAGTAAGTGGGAAAGTAGAAAAACCTGATTTTAAAGTAAATAAAGATACTATCAAGTATAATACGAATGGAAGTATAGAAGGCAAATTGGTCATGCTTACTTTTGATAGGAGTAATAAAAAAGTACGTTTGAGTGGGATTTTTGACGGAAAGCTCTACGGAGAAGGGCAAGATGAGAATGGCAAATGGCTTGCTTGGACTGCCGAAAAGACAGGAGATATAAAAGAGGAAAGCAAAAAAGAAGAAGCAAAAAAAGAAGAAAAACCACTTGACATTGGCAAGGTTATTTTCCCTTTTAGTGCGTATGGAGCTACTGAAGTTCCCAAAAGTGAAATGGTATTGATAAAAAATGCGACCGTTTGGACAAGTGAAAAAGAAGGCATTTTAAAAAATACAGATGTGCTTATCAATAATGGAAAAATAGAAAAAATAGGTCAAAATCTTGCTGTTACTGGGGCAAAAATCATAGACGGCACAGGAAAACACCTCAGCGCAGGCATCATAGACGAACACTCACATATCGCATTGGATGCCATCAACGAGTTCACTTATTCGCTTAGTTCTGAAGTACGCATGGAAGATGTCATAGACCCCGAAGACATCAATATCTATCGCCAACTATCAGGCGGAGTCATTGGGGCGCAGTTATTACATGGTTCTGCCAATGCAGTCGGGGGACAGTCAGCAATTGTCAAGTTCCGTTGGGGGCTACCTGCCGAACAGATGAAAATAGCTGGTGCTGATGGATTTATCAAGTTTGCCTTAGGCGAAAACGTCAAAAGAGGTCGTACCTTCGGAGGAAATATTACACGCTTCCCCAATACACGTATGGGCGTAGAGCAAATCTATGTCGAGGGATTTACCAGAGCAAGAGAATATGATAAAAATATGAAATCCAATACATTACAGACAAGAAAAGACTTGCAATTGGAAGCTCTTGCAGAAATTTTGAATAAAAAGCGTTTTATCACTTGTCATTCCTACGTACAATCTGAGATTAATATGTTGATGAAAGTAGCAGAACAGTTTGGTTTCAGAGTAAATACTTTCACCCACATCTTAGAAGGATACAAGGTAGCTGACAAAATGAAACAGCATGGAGTAGCCGCTTCTTCTTTTTCAGATTGGTGGGGTTATAAGTTCGAAGTTTATGATGCGATTCCTCAAAACCCTACAATTCTTACCAATGTGGGCGTAGTAACAGCTATCAATTCTGATGATGCGGAAATGGCGCGTCGTCTAAACCAAGAAGCCGCCAAATCCGTCAAATATGGGGGAATGTCAGAAGAAGAAGCCCTCAAAATGGTTACTATCAACCCCGCTAAAATGTTGCATTTAGACAATCGCACAGGTAGTATCAAAATCGGCAAAGATGCTGACATCGTGCTTTGGTCAGACCATCCCCTTTCTATTTATGCCAAAGCAGAAAAAACTTTTGTTGATGGAGTGCTTTATTATGACATAGAAAGAGATAAAAAATTGCGAGAGGAAATTAACGCCGAACGCAACCGACTTATCCAAAAGATGATTGTTGCTAAAAAAGGCGGCGCATCCACACAAAGACCTAATATGCGCGGAAGTTATACTGATATAGAAACTTTTGGCAAACATTTGGGGGTGAGTTGTAAGTGCGGTGTAATGGAATAAATGCTTGTATGATAAAGACTTACAGTTTTTACAAATAAAATTGTAAGTCTTTGCTTGTTATTTTCCTACTAAGCAAGCAACAGTGTTAAGACAATGAACTGAATGTCAATCACTATTTCAACATTACAGGGCAACTGATGAGCATAAGAGGAACGAATATTTCCTAAATATCTATCAGAAAATATCTCGTATTTTTAAAAAATTTTATACTATCTTTTGCAATTTATTAATTATTTTGACTATTTGCGAAATGGTAAACTAACCTACAAAGTTTGATAAAAACCTCTCATAGAGGATATATCTCACATCATCTGTATTTGTTCAAATATAAAACCCTTACGAAAGTGGCAAAGAAAGAGATTAAACAAAGACCTATACAAACTGTACTCTGTTTTACAACTTATTTCAAAGGCGTACAGTTTATGAAATCTTGCAAAGAGCTGGGTTGCAATGTAATGCTCGTTACATCTAAAAAATTGGAGCATAAAGAATGGCCTCGTGAATCATTAGATGAAATATTTTATATTCCTGACGAAAATGAGAATGTCAATATGGATAATGTGATGAAAGGAATAGCGTACATCATGCGAGCGTACAAAGTAGATATTATAGTAGCCTTAGATGATTATGATGTAGAGCGAGTAGCACATATTAGAGAGGAGTTCAGGATTCCGGGCATGGGGCAAACTACCGCCAGACATTTTAGAGATAAACTGGCAATGCGTGTGCAAGCATCCGATAGTGGCTTAGCCGTACCTCCCTTCACTGATGTTTTTAATAATGATACCGTGCTAAATTATATTAATAAAGTGGCATCTCCTTGGGTGTTGAAACCTCGCTCTGCCGCTTCAGCAATTGGGATTAAGAAAATCCATACCTCTGACCAACTTTGGAATATCTTAGACAGTTTGGGCGATAGACGCTACCAATACGTCTTAGAACAATTCATTCCTGGCGATGTATTTCACGTAGATTCCATTACCAATAATGACAAGTTATTGTTTTCGCGCGCCCACCAATACATGAACCCTCCTATGGAAGTCGCTCACGAAGGTGGAGTATTCCGCTCATATACACTTACTTATGGCTCTGAAGATGAAAAAATGCTCCAAGAACTCAATCAACAAGTGCTAAAGACATTTGGTCTGCGAAGAGGAGCATCCCATACAGAATTTATTAAATCTCATGCCGATGGCAAATTCTATTTTTTGGAAACTTCCGCAAGAGTAGGAGGAGCTAACATAGTAGAAATGGTAGAGGCTTCCAGTGGAATTAATCTTTGGACAGAATGGGCAAAAATAGAAGTTTGGCAAGATGATTACAAACTACCTAAAATCAATAAGGATTATGCAGGTATCATCGTTTCTTTGGCTAAACAGCAGTTTCCCGATACTTCTGCGTACAAAGACACCGAAATAGTTTGGAGAATGAATATGGAGAATCATGCAGGGCTTATCATAAGAAGCAAAAAATTGGATAGAATCAAGGAACTACTCAATCAGTATGCCAGCAGATTTTACACAGATTTCTTTGTGAAAGTTCCAGCAAGAGAGCTTCCTCTCTAAAACTGATAAAAAACGAATCAAAATTGCCTGAAAATCTTGATTTATCGAGCAATTTTGATTCAATTCTTTATACTTTCACACCGATTAGTAGTATATCGTCTGTTTGAGATTCCAAACCTGCCTCCATCCACTCCGACAAAGTGCGCTCCAAGTAATCTTTTTGAAAATCAATAGGTTGATGGTAAATTTGCGAAAAAATTTCTTTCATCTGTTTGAGCATAAATTTCCTCTTTTGTTTTCCACCAAACTGGTCTTGATACCCATCTGAAAATAAGTAAAAAGTAGTAGGTACTGACAAATCAATCTTATGTTTGGTAAAAGTACGATTCTGCTCCATCTGCTCTCCACCAATTGATATTCTATCACCTTTGATATGGTGCAATATCCCATTCTGTATATAGACAATGGGGTTTTTTGCTCCAGAAAACTCCATTGTCCTATTTTCTGTATCTATCACCACCAATGCCAAATCCATTCCCTCTCTACTACTTGTTTGCTCTTGTCGCAATACTCTACGAATGGCTCTATGCAAGTAATTAAGTATTTCATTAGGTTCTGTGATGCCCTTTCCTATGACTATCTCATCTAAAAGTTGGTGGCTAATCATCGTCATAAATGCACCAGGCACCCCATGCCCCGTACAATCTATGGCGGCAAGCACAATCTTTGATTTGTTGGGAATATCTGCAAACCAATAAAAATCCCCACTGACAATATCTCTGGGACGGAAAAGTATAAATGATTCAGGAAAAGTCTTCTTGATAACAGTAATATGGGACAGGAGCGTTTGTTGGATTCTTTGAGCATAATTCAGACTGGAGGTTATCTCTCTATGCGTTTCTGCCAATTTTACCCTTTGCTCGTTCACGATTTCTAAAGTTTGCCTGGTTTCTTCCAAAACTTGATTGAGCTTTTCATTGGTAATTGCCAGCTCATTATTCGTATTTCCTAACTCCTCAGTGCGCTCTTTGACTGTATTTTCGAGATTATTATTGAGTTGGATAAGTTTTTCACTCAAATCTTCTACTTTTTGGAAAGCCTTTGAAAATAAAGAAGATAGTAATAAAGTTTGTGAAAAAATAAAAGCAAGCAAACCCAGTGGAATTGCTATAAAAGTTTCTATCATCTGATTTGCCATCATGATGTCATTAATCGCTGCGGCTAATATGCACAATACCCCCCCCATAAAAGTCAGACTCCCTTCTCTACGGCGCAATACAATTAGTACAGTAAAAAAAAGAGTATAAACGATAAAACACAAGGTAAAAAGTTGAAAACCTACCAATAATTGGGAGTAAAAACTTAGTTTTGTAAATAAAATAACAACAGCGTAGGCTAAAGCTACCCACTTGACAGCATCGCGAACTTTAATAAAAAAGTCTTTCGGATAAACCGCATAAAAGAAATTAGCACTAAACCATACACCCAAAGAAAAAGAAAGATAGGAAAGTTTGCTTGATAATTGGAAAGGAGAATCCTTGAACAAATCAGTAATTATCTTATTTCTAAAAAAATACAAGCTAAGATGATACACCCCCATAATGAGTAAAATACCCATTACAAAAAATATATAGTTATTCTTGTATTCATGTAGGTCAATAATCTGCCTTTCTAAGCCAAGAATAACATTGCCTGTAAGCCCAGACTGTCGGTCTTGGAAATTAGCCACATGAATAATCAAATCCAGACTATCTCTGTTAGGTATAAAACTGTAAAATTGAGGATTGAGGTTCGGCGTATAATCCGCTTCAGTAATGCCAAATTTGCCTACTCCCCCGATGGAGTCTTTCTGTAAAAAAATCTTATATGCACTATTAACATAGCCCATTTTAAAAGCCATACGCACATTCTGATACGGCAAGGCAAGACGTATTTTTAAACGATAAGTAGCATAGCCTTCTCTGGGCAAAATCGTATTGCCTATCTGTGCGCCATTCCACCTTTGAGGAACTACTTGATAGACGCTCTTAGTCGTCGTATCTGATGACCTAATTATTTTCTGCCAATAAAACTCCCACTCCCCTCTCAACTCCACAGTTCCTTGTTGTTCAAAATTCCAATGGCTTAAGTCCAAAAAACCCTTTACTGCTTTTGGTTTAGACGGTGTCGGAGATTGGCAAGAAGTGAAAAATATAGATAAAAAAAGTATTAAAAATAGAAAAAACTTCAATGGCATTTTTAAAAAAATAAGATAGTAAGCAATGTAGATAAATTTAACGATTCAAACAAAATTAATCAGTATTTTAAGTAAAGTATTCGGTCGGAATAAGTAATAATTTTACAAATTTTTAGAATATACCTACTTGCCATTGTAGTACCAACATTCCTTTGCGGTCTATTTGAATAATATTTCCTTGACTATTAGGATTAAAAATAGGACGACTTTGATAATCCAGTGTTAGTTTTGAATTATGACCTTTCATAAGCCAATTTAGCCCAAGATTCCACACCAACATTTTATCTTTGAAGCGATGATAATTACCATATTGGAACATCATATAGGGTAAAAAAGTACCATAACTCCCCAATAAATCGTCCTTACATTTATATCCTAAAATTCCAATCCATGTATTTCCTGTTCCGAACATAGGATAAGCATTCCCCGCCCCTGCAAAAGAGGCTTTGGAGGCAATTACCCCACTTGCTATATTATTTACCCCCAAGTTTCTTACAAAATTAGGTCCCATGTTTGCATTAAAATACGCAAGATATATAGATACTGCTTGTCTTTTGGTATTCAAAGGTGCATCATAATACAAATCTATTGCCCATACACGCATTGCAGTGCTTATTGTATCTCCTGCGCCCCCCTGTACCACATCGCATTGGACTGCGTAACAAACCCACTACCAATATTAAAAACTTTCTTTTTCCCCAAGTATGTTCCAGTCGTATAAGGGGTTAGATTTGTTTCTTCATCGAGAAATTGATAAAAAATATAGCCATGTGCCTGAGCATTAGGAGGGTTTTGGGAGTAGGTTGCGTTTTGAGAAAAAGCAGGAATAGCCACTGTTGCATTTTGAGTAAGCATGGGTTTGGCTAATGCCAAGCGATAATCAAACTTTGCTAATTTGCCCTTCGCATAAATTGCGAAATGTCTTAAAAATTGGTCATTTACATCATTGTTCCATTGCTCAAACAAGGGCGCGTCCATGCCTAATATACTTCCTACGCTTGGAGAGGCAAATCTCGCAGTACCGCTCCAACCTGTCAGACCTGCCCCAATAGAGAGCTTTTTAGCAATAAAAGCATACTCTCCTAAAGCATCATGTATAAAAAATCCTGTTTTTCTCGCTGATAGATAGTTAAAATTGTTTTGCCCTATTTGGGCATAGAAAAAAATGCGATTGGTAAACTGTCCTAACAGTTGGAAGCGAGTCCTCCGAAGGCTAATATCCCAAGACGCTTGTTCTTCCTTATTATATGTATTATTTCCAACAAACGAACCAGGGTTATTTTGATTCCACCGCAGCCAAGTCTGATTGGCAAAAGTCAGTTTGATATATTGAGAAGCATCTTCACTGAGCGAAAACTTCACTTCATTATTCTTTAAAATCTGCGCCTTTGATTCTGGACAAAATAATCCCAAAAATATAAGTGCAAGGACGAAAAAAGGAGAGAAAAAAATGCAAAGAGATTGATTCATACGATTTGAATATTAAAAAAGTCAAATGGAAGATTAGAATAAATAACGCTATTTTTGAAGCTGTAAAGCTATTGATTAAAGATAACTCTTTCATAACATAAAGGCTTGAATTAGAGAGTTCTAATATAAATTTAATACTATGATATGCTAAATCTGATGACGCACAAAGAAGGTTATATGAATAAATTATTAAAATAATTTTTCAAAAGTATTTGGAATATCAAAAAACCATACTTACCTTTGCAACGCAATTGACAGCAAAAAGATATAAAAATATTTACTGCATAAATCGCAAAAAATTATTAAATATTTTGGGTTCATAGCTCAGCTGGTTCAGAGCACCTGCCTTACAAGCAGGGGGTCCAAGGTTCGAATCCTTGTGGACCCACAAAATATAAAAAACCGTTTAGAAACATATTCTAAGCGGTTTTCTGTTTTTAGATGGTATCTAAAAACAATTTAGGAGCAGAAAATATATAAGTAATTTATTATGAATATTTTATACAATTTATTTCTTAGATTATTTCGTCAAATACCAACTATCCAATAATTCCCCTTTTTTAACTCACTAATAGTAGATACTTACTTTTGACTACCCTATATCCTATAAATGCTAAAAAAGAATAAAATTGTTTAACCATTAAATATTTAGAATAAAAAATATGAAATTTGCTATATTATTTTAAACGTTTAGACTATTAATACATAAAATCATTATGTCAAAAGAACTAAAAATAGGTTTGCTCACGGTCATAGGAGGTATTATACTCTATTTTGGGTTTAACTTTTTAAAAGGATATGATTTGTTTTCTTCTACGGCTTCTTATTATGTTATTTATGATAGGGTAGATGGACTAATGTCCTCTAATCCAGTCCAGATTAATGGATTAAATGTAGGCAAGGTGCTTTCTATTCAGATAGACCAGTCCAAAGGCAGCAAGGTATTAGTAGAGTTTGACTTAGATAAGAAAATCATTTTGAATAAAAACTCTATTGCTATCCTAAAAGACAATGGATTATTGGGTGGAAAGATGATAGAAATTGATGTGAAGCAAGGAGATTTGCTTCAACACGAAGACACACTCAAAAGTGCTTCAGAGAAAGGTCTGATGGGAATGGTCTCCGACAAAGCCAGCCCACTAATGACCAACATAGATACGACTATTGTTTCTGTTAATCAATTACTTTCCGAATATAAAGGATTAAGTAATAATATCAAAAATATACTTAGGAACTTGGAAACAACGACAGGTAGTATCAATGGCTTGATGGCAGACAATCGTCAAAAAATCAGTAGCATCACTAATAATTTAGATAAACTTTCGGCTTCCTTAGTAGAAACAGAAAAGAGTATCAAACCTCTGATAGGTAAGGTAAATACGCTTGCAGATTCGGTCAATGCCATGAAATTGGCAAGTACGATGGCTGAAGCTCGCAAATCTATCACCAATATCAATGAGATGCTCAATGCCATGAACCAAGGAAAAACACTTACTAAACTGATGAATCAAGACTCAGTATATACGAACCTTAATAAAACAATCATAGACTTGGACAAATTACTTATCGACTTCAAAGAACACCCCAAACGCTATGTACACTTCTCTGTTTTTGGTAAAAAAGATAAGACAGAAAATAAAAAATAAAGAAATCAAAAATAAAATTTTGATTAACATTTGATTCTCAAAAAAATATTCCTACCTTTGCGAACCAATTTTGAAAGGGTTATTCTTACGGGTGTAGCTCAACTGGTAGAGTGGCGGTCTCCAAAACCGTAGGTTGCGGGTTCGATCCCTGCCACCCGTGCAATTAAAATAATTAAAGATGAACAAGTTAATTCAATTTTTAAAAGAGTGCAAAGATGAAATGGTAGAGCATGTAACTTGGACAAAATATAAAGAGTTACAATCTCACACTGTATTAGTATTGGTTGCTTCCCTAATATTTGCAGTTGTGATTGCTTTAATCGATTTTAGCTTTGATAGGGTATTGAAGGCTCTGTATGAATCTTTCTAACCCATCTCTTTCTATCTTACAAATAAACTTCATTACTGAAAATGAGTGATTTAAAATGGTATGTGCTGAGAGTAGTAAGTGGACAGGAAAAAAAAGTAAAAACTTATCTTGAAAAAGAAGTTTCCATTCAAAAACTTGAGGAATTTATAGCCCAAGTGCTTACACCATCAGAAAAAGTATATCAAATTCGCAAGATGAAAGACGGTAAAAGTAAAAAAGTTGCTGTCGAAAAGAATCTCTTGCCAGGTTATGTTATGCTTAATGCTAATCTACGCAATGGAGAAGTCCTTCATACCATATTAAGTGTACCAGGCGTATTAGGTTTCTTAGATTATGATAAGAATATCCCTAATACTCTGCCTAAGCCCATGAGAGAATCTGATGTGAGCAGAATTCTTGGAAAGGTAGAAGAAACAGATGAGCATGAAATTAAACATGATGTAACCTTTCACGTGGGCGAAGTTGTAAAAGTAATGAATGGACCTTTCAACGGCTTTTCAGGTGTAGTCGAAGAAGTTTTTGACGAAAAAAAGAAATTAAAAGTAATGGTCAAAATCTTTGGAAGAAATGCACCTGTTGAATTAAACTATATAGAAGTAGCAAAAGAAGAATAATTTACGTAAGTAAACGCAAAATATAAAATGGCAAAGGAAATCACAGGTTACGTAAAACTACAAGTAAAAGGCGGTGCGGCAAATCCTGCTCCTCCTATAGGACCTGCGCTTGGTAGCAAAGGTCTGAATATCATGGAGTTTTGTAAGCAATTTAATGCACGTACACAAGACAAAGCAGGTCAAGTTGTACCTGTAGTAATTACTGTTTATTCTGATAAAACATTTGAGTTTGTTATTAAAACTCCTCCTGCGGCAGTGTTAATAACAGAGGCAACAAAAATCAAAGCGGGTTCAGCAACTCCTAATCGTATTAAAGTAGGTTCGCTTACTTGGGAGCAAGTTAAAACAATAGCTGAAACCAAAATGCCTGATTTGAATTGCTTTACAATAGAGTCAGCGATGAGGATGATTGCGGGAACTGCTAAGAATATGGGAGTAACTATCTCAGGTAAAGCTCCTTGGGAAAACTAAAATATAAAGATTATTTATCTTTCGATTCGAATCAAATTCTGAAATTGTTACTAATCAGATACGCGAATGCTTCCACTTTCGCCTTGGCTCAGATTAGAAAGGTAATTTAAAGCGAGTAATATGGGAAAATTAACTAAAAAGCAAAAAGAAGTACTCGGAAAGTACGACCCACAAAAAGAATACTCGTTAGACGAAGCGACAGCTTTAGTGAAAGAACTAAACTATGCTAAGTTTGATGCTTCTGTGGATATAGATGTACGCTTAGGCGTAGATCCACGCAAATCTGACCAAATGGTGAGAGGCGTAGTTGCTTTACCACATGGCACAGGTAAGCAAGTAAGAGTATTGGTTCTTTGCTCGCCTGACAAAGAGGCTGAAGCTAAAGAGGCTGGTGCGGATTATGTGGGCTTAGATGACTATATAGACAAAATATCAGGTGGCTGGACAGACATAGATGTCATTATTACCATGCCTACTGTAATGGCTAAAGTCGGTAAACTGGGGCGCGTCTTAGGTCCGAGAGGTTTGATGCCTAACCCTAAATCTGGTACAGTTACTATGGAAGTAGGGAAGGCTGTAAAGGAAGTAAAACAAGGCAAAATCGACTTCAAAGTTGATAAAGCGGGTATTATTCATACGCGTATTGCTAAAATTTCTTTTACTCCTGACATGATCAAGGACAATGCACGCGAAATTATCAATGTAATCGCAAAATTAAAGCCTGCGGCAGCAAAAGGTACTTATATAAAAAGCATCTTTATGTCCTCAACAATGAGCCCAGGTATCAGAATTGATAAGGCAAGCATACCAGGATTATAAAATTTATTTTGAACTATGACGAAAGAAGAAAAAATCCAAATAGCTCAAGACTTAAGTGATAGGTTGGCAAAGGGGCTAAACTTTTATATCACTGATGCCTCAGGTATGAATGTAGCTGAAACCAATGCTTTTCGTAGAATGTGTTTTGAAAAGAATATCGAGTACGTGGTGGTAAAAAATTCTTTAATTAAGAAAGCATTGTTACCACTTGGCGATTTCTCAGAATTTGACGCATCTGTACTGAAAGGTTTTTCAGGAATTATGATTTGTCCTGAATCAGCGAATGCGCCTGCAAAGTTATTGAAAGAATTTAGAAGCAAAAATCCTCGTAAAGACAAGACTATTAAGCCTTTACTGAAGGGAGCTTCTATCAACAGTGACCTGTTTGTTGGAGAAGACCAATTAGAAACTTTAGCTACATTGAAGTCTAAAGCAGACTTGATTGGTGAAATCATTGGCTTGTTACAATCTCCTGCTAAGAATGTTGTTAGTGCATTACAAAGCGGAGGTAATAAGATTGCAGGTATTGTTAAAACACTTTCTGAAAAAGAAGGTTAATTCTTAAAACTTTGATTTACTGCAATATGCAGTACATTGTATCTTTTTATTATTTCAATTTTTAATTTATTTGTTGAACAAGATTAATTTTTAAATAAAATGGCAAATTTGACAGAACTTGCAGAACAATTGGTTAATTTGACTGTAAAAGAAGTAAACGAGTTAGCAAAAATATTGAAGGATAATTATGGCATCGAACCTGCGGCGGCAGCAGCAGTAGTAGCGGCTCCTGCGGCTGGTGGTGCGGCGGCGGCTCCTGTTGAGGAGAAAACGTCTTTCGATGTTATTTTGAAGTCTAGTGGAGCTAACAAATTAGCTGTTGTTAAATTGGTGAAAGACCTTACTGGCTTAGGCTTGAAAGAAGCTAAAGACTTAGTAGATGGCGCACCAAAACCTGTAAAAGAAGGTGTAGATAAAGCAACTGCTGAAGACTTATCTAAGAAGTTGAAAGAGGCTGGTGCTGAGGTAGAAGTTAAGTAGTTTTTTAACTTTCTTATTTTGAAAAAGAAACCACTCTGTTTTAAAATAGAGTAGTTTCTTTTTTTTAGTCCATACTGCACATACCTATAGGTGCGCCGGGAGGCATACTTTTTTCTATTTCTATTTTTGCTTTTTCTGGTACTTTTATTCTATCGAGTGCATAGTCTAAATGTGCTAAATAATCGCTATCCTTTACTTCTACTTTCTTGGTTTCAATCCATGTTTTTAGATTTTTTATTGCTTGATGAGCTACGCTTTTCACTAATATAGAAGCATTTTCATTCACACTTAGTGCCAAAAGATGAGTAAGCATGATTTGTTCGGTTTGCATTTGTATGCTTTTTTGCAATCCATATAGTCTTTGGCTTTTCCAAGTTTTTTCTATTACTGCATTTATAACATCATCTAAGCCCAAATTATTATTTCTTGCTTTGAACTCGATTAAGCGAGCCGCTCTTTCTGGATGGAAAAGTAGCGACATGGAAAATGAGGTCGTAGATTCTGCTACACCGATTGGGTCAAAAGTAAGTCCTGTTCGCTTACTAAATAATTCACGATTAGGGTAATATCCTTGCGGTCTTGGCGGTATGAGCTTGATAATATTTTCGGAGAGGGTTAAAACTTCAGGATTAATAGTTTGAAGTAGTGCGTCCAAAGCCTGCTGTTGAGTTTCTTTGGGGAGTACATCTGTAATTACCTGTTTGTCTCCACGAATGGCATAACTGTAATCCATACCTCCTACTAATTTGGCAACGGATTCTGTTTGATAACGATGAAAGTTATAAATAGGCACTAAGACTTCTTCTAAAAGAGCGTAAGGGACATCATTTCTAATATTTTTTACAGAAAAATTATCTAAGGCTTTTTTTCTAATTTGCAATACATTGCCAAATTCTCTAACGGCATTTTCACCATTGTCCCAGAGGTGTGCTTTGGGGTGAGAACCTCCCGTGGCTCTGGCATCCACATCAGAAATAAATAAAAGTCCTCTACTAATTGCATTGTCCAAGATTTCATCGAGGGCTTTTTTCTCATTGATTTCTTTTGGAAAATCTTGATAGCCCCAAGCAATGCTTATTTTATCCCATTCTCCTATACCCGTAGTGTAAACATTGGTCAAATCTATATTATTATTTTTGTCAAGAGAGATACTTGGATGAGGATAATCCATGACTGATGCTCGTTCATTGACACTTGCGGCAAAATTATGTACCAATCCAATCGTATGTCCTACTTCATGGGCGGAGAGTTGCTTTAATCTATGCAAGGCGGCTTTGAGCATGGGATTGTTTTTATCATCAAGTTTTTCTCCGCTTTCAAAGGGTGCAAGTAAGCCTGTAAAAATCAGGTAATCCTGTCTGACGCGCAATGAGCCTAAAGTTACGTGTCCTTTGATTATTTCGCCTGTACGAGGGTCTATGACCGAATTTCCAAATGACCATCCTCTGGTAGAGCGATGTACCCAATTAATGACGTTGTATCTTACGTCCATAGGGTCAGCATCTTCGGGTAGTATTTTGACTTGGAAGGCATCTTTGTAGCCTGCCGCCTCAAATGCCTGATTCCACCAACTTGCTCCTTCTAAGAGCGCGGAACGGATAGGTTCGGGAGTTCCGTTGTCTAAGTAATAGACAATAGGCTCAACGGCTTCGCTTATCTTGGCTGATGGGTTCTTCTTTTTTAAGCGATGACGGATGGCGTATTTTTTATCAATAGGCTCGCTTACAGGAGTGCTATAATCAAAATAGGAAATATTAATATAACTACTGCGGGGGTCATATTCTCTTGGTGTGTATTCGTTATCAGGTAATTGGACAAATGAATGATGCTGTCTAATGGTAAAAGCCTCTTCTGAAGGCACGACAGACCTGACAAAGTTCCCCGCATCTACTCCGCCAACAAAGGTAAGAGTTGCTTCAAACTCTGTATTCTGCGGAAAATTTTTGGTGCGTGGAAGATACATTGCTGTACGGCTCATGTCCAAGCGATAAGAACCTTGTTTCATACTGCGAATACGGTCTGCGGCTCCAAAAGCATCTCGCATGAGAAACTCACTAATATCTACTAATACTTTACCATTCTCAAATGCCTCTATATCAAATCCATATAAAACAGACTGGGCAAATGACTCTCTCACTGCCCTTTTTTCTGCCTGATTTGAGGTCATTGCTCTATAATTTTGGTTTGGCTGGAATAATAAAACCTTATTGGCTACTCGATTGAAATAAACTACTCTTTCTTGTCCTAAGACATTGCGGTCAAGTCCAATGTCATTGGAGCCTAAACCAGCCGTCAATGAGTTCACGTAAAGAAACTCTGTATCAAATTTATCTATTTCTAAATACACCCCTCCCATTTTTTCATCAAAGTAGAAATTGAAGAAACCTTCATATTTTTTATAATCTTTAGTTGCCTCTGTGATAGTAGGAAGTTGGGCTAAAGCAACAAAAGCCCAAAGCATTGTTATAAAGGAAAGTAGGAGCGTTTTCATGATTGTTCTTTTTAGTTTTATGTTGCTAAGATAAGTATTTTTTTAGATTGAACAATTAGATGCCTTTTTTTCTATCTTTGCTTAATAGCAGAGCTATGTTTTTCAAGAAAAGAACTGCGAATAGAGAAGATATTTTAGTTTTATTCAGAAGCTAAGATGATTTTTTAGGAGGAAGAGATTATATTTTTTTTAGAAGGATATAGAAAGTTGTTCCTTCGCCTAATGTACTTTCTATGGAAATTTTCCCTCCTAAAGTTTCTACTTGAGTCTTTATCAAGTAAAGTCCAAGCCCCTTGCCTTCGACATGGTCATGAAAACGGCGATACAAGCCAAATATTTTACCTTTGTACGCTTCCAAATCCATACCTAAGCCATTATCAGACACGGTTAGTAGAATATCTCCTTCCCAAAATTCGGTTTTTACTTTAATGATAGGGCTTTCTTTGGGTTTGCGGTACTTGATAGCATTGCTCACTAAATTGTATAAAATACTCTCAATGTATGGGCTAACAGATTGGATTAGGTCTATTTGGGAGAAATCAATGATGATTTTTGCTTGACTTTCTTGTATTTGTGTAGCCAATGAGGCACATACTTTATTCATCTTTTCACTAAACTTTACTTCTTCTATGAGTTGGTTAAGTCCTTTTTTGATTTCTAAAATAACATTCAAATCGCGAATCACTGTTTCTAATTCATTGGCAACAAAAACCATTTTTTCTATCACAAAGAAATTTTCTGCATTTTGAGGGTTCTTGGTATCTAAAATACTCGCCAACCCCAGCATACGTGCAACGGGCGCGCGAAGGTTATGAGCGGTAATAAACGCAAATTGTTCTAATTGGTTATTCTGCTTGATAAGTTCTAAATTAGTTTGAGAGATTTCTTGGGTACGTTGCAGTATCTCCTGTTCCAAATTTTCATTATAGTTTTTTAGTTCCTTATTTTGACTTTGTATGGTTTCCTGTGCAAGGGCAAGCTTGTGATATGCCTTTCTTAATACTTCTTCGTTTGCCTTCATTCGGCGATTGATAAGCGTTAGTTCTTTATTTTTCTGCTCTATCAATCCTTGCTGTTTAAGCATTTCTTCTTGTTGTGCGGTGAGTTCTTCGTTTTGCCTAAGTATTTCTTCTTGTTTACCTTGCAAATCGGCGGTGCGTTCTTGGACTTTGGACTCCAAAAGTATATTCTGCTCGCTGACGGAGCGTTCTTTGTCTTGAAGTGTGATTACCAACTGTTGCTGAGAGTCCATTTTTTCTTTTTCTAATAGATTGATACGATAAGTCAATGCAAATGAAAAGAATAGCATCTCAATCGTAGAGCCAATTTGTAAATTATATACTATCAAAATATCCGATTGAAGAATACCAAAATGAACTAAAATAACCCAAATCGCTAATAGGCAATACATACCCCATGCGATAAGGAAAAATAAAGCAGGAATGTATTTTTGCAAATAGCTGACTACTCCAGCATAAAGCAAGGAAAACAATAACAATAAACCTATAAAGTTTGCTATTTCTATCAAAATTCCTTTGTCGATAAGTGCTAACAAGTCTATGCAAGCAATCCCAATGAAAATTCCAAATAAAATCTTAAAAAAAATGTGCAATTTGGGATGGAAATGCTTAATCTGTAAAAATGAGTTAGTAAAAAGAATAATAGCAAGAGCCGCAGGAATAATAGAAATAATAGGATGCTTCACTAAAAAAATATACAACCAAGTAGCTAACATAGACCAATAACCTTGATAATCAGCCACTAATATCAATAGAGAAATGCCATGTAATACATAATAAAAATAAGTACGCCTGCGTAAAGAAATAAAGACAAAGGTATTGTAAAGTATCATGGCTATGAGTACACCAAAATAACTTGTATCTACCAAATAACTTTGCAATAACTCTCTCCAGACCTTGTCTTTAGTGCCTATGAATAGAGGAATCATTAAGCTTTTATCTGATTTAAAACGCAGATAATAGGATTGCTCTTTGGGTAAATCTGGAATTTCTAAAATAAAAAAATTAGTATTCCATTCTCTTTGGCTACTTGGCAAATAAGTACCTGTGTGTTTGACAATAAAGCCCTTATTATTAGGGATATACAAGCTAATACTATCAATAGAGGCATTTTTGATGAGTAAAAATAATTTTTCGCCTGTCTGATTCTCAAGATGAAACTTTGCCCAAATAGTATGTTGGATAATACCGTAATTAGGAAGTTTTTGATTTAATTTTTCAAAAGAAATAAGATGAGGTGTAGAGATATTTGTAATATCTAATTGATTGTTTTTGTCTTCGTAAAAACGAATGTAGGGGCTATTATAAACTCCTTGTTTTTTGTCAGTAAGTACAATAGCTTCTTGCGCCCAGGCACAAAAAGCTATCCATTGAAAAATAAGTATAAAACCAACTCGTCTTACCATTTTTCTTAATAATACTTCCTTGTTACATTAAGACCAAATCAACGATAAATAGTTGTTTATCAGCTTAGTTAAAACTACATAAGTCATTAGACAAATGCAAAGTAGGTAAAAAAATATAGACAAACAAGGTTTTACTTATTTCTCTCAAACTAATAACTCTTTGTACTGCATTTGATGAAGTTGGGCATAATATCCCTCATGTGCCAAAAGTTCTTCATGTGTGCCTGTTTCCTTAATTTCTCCTTTTTCCAAAACAATAATTTTATCTGCTTTTTGGATTGTGGCTAAGCGGTGTGCTATTACTATGGAAGTGCGTCCTTTCATCATTTTTTCTATGGCGTTTTGAATAAGTTGCTCAGTTTCAGAGTCCACAGAGGAAGTTGCCTCGTCCAAAACAATAATAGCAGGGTCATAGACCATTGCTCTTACAAATGAAATCAATTGCCTTTGTCCAACGGAAAGCGTAGCTCCGCGTTCCATCACATTGTAATCAAAGCCATTGGGCAGTCGCTCTATAAATTCACGCGCTCCTACCCATTCGGCTACTTGTATGACCTTTTCCTTACTGATGTCTTGCCTCCCAAGTGTAATATTATTCATTATCGTATCCGAAAATAAAAAGACATCTTGCAAAACAACCCCTATTTTTGACCTCAATAAAGATAATTCATACTCCTTTACATCTATGCCATCTACGGTAATTTCTCCTTTATTTATTTCATAAAAACGGCTTAACAAGTTGATAATGGAAGATTTGCCAGACCCAGTCGCTCCTACCAATGCCAAATTTTGCCCTTTCTTTACTTCAAAAGAAATATTCTTTAGGACATAGTTCTCCTCTTCGTAAGCAAACCAAACCTTATCAAATTTGACTTCACCTTTGATTTTTTCAGGTTGTACTGTCCCTGTATTTTGGATTTGGTCTGCGCTGTCCAAAAGTTTTAGAATACGGTCAGAACTTACTATACCCATTTGCAAAGTATTAAATCTATCTGCTATCATTCGTATCGGTCTGAAAAACAACGCAATATACATAATAAAAGCTATCAAAGTACCTAATGTGGTATATTCTTGTAATACGGTCTTACCACCGTACCAGACCAACATACCCGTAGTTACGGCACCAATGACTTCTGCCACAGGAAAATAAATAGAATAATAAAGGACAGATTTAAGATTTGAGCGACGGTGTTCCTTATTAATTTTCTTAAATTTTTCAAATTCAGTATCTTCGCTATTAAAAATCTGGACAATGCTCATGCCCGTAATATGCTCTTGTACAAAGGAGTTTAAGTTTGCAACGGCTGTGCGTACCTCATTAAAAGATTGCTTAACTTTTTCTTTGAAAATATAAGTTGCCACAAACAACAAAGGAATAGATGACAAACTTACCAAAGTCAGTTTCCAATCTGTATAAAGCATAATCCCCAAAATAAACAATAACTGTAACAAATCTCCTACAATCGCCGCCAAACCCTCTGTAAATACACTTGATAGCGTTTCTACGTCCGAAATATTGCGCGTAACAAGCCTCCCAATAGGTGTTTTGTCATAAAATTGGGTTTTCATCGTGGTCAAATGACGATAAAGTTTTACCCGAATGTCCCTGATGACGTGCTGTCCAATCCACTCAGAAAGATATACTTGAACAAACTGTATAATTGCTTGGAAAATAGTGATGCCTATCAAAAGCCCAATCATCATTACTAAACCTTCCTTATCACCAAGAGCTACATATTTGTCCATCGTAAGCTGGGTCAGCCAAGGACGAGCAGGAGCAATAAAGCCCTGAACAATAATCAAAAAAGCTAAAAAATAGAACCATGAGATATAAGGTTTAACAAACACGAAAATCCTACGGAGAATCTTACTATCGAATACATTGCCACTTGCAGTTTCTTGTTGTGCCATGAATAAATTGCGTGATTAAATTTGATACAAAGTTATCAAAACAAATATTTTTACGTATATACTAAACATAGTTCTTACATTAACGGTTTGATAAAAGAATAAATTCATTAAAATAAATAAGTTTAGCTGGTTTTTGTTTGATTATACTTGCCTATGCTGATTTGTATGCAATTATTTTGAATAGTTTATTCTTTGCAAATCTTCTAAAACAATTCTATACATACAACTCGTTCGCTGTTATGACCTTAACTGAATTAGAAACAAATTTATATCATTTGCTTAATCAAAATTTCTCCAAAAAAGGATTTTATTTGATACCAGAGCTTTTTCAGTTCCGAAGACTCAACGAAACTGGTTTTCAAAATATTATCCTTACATCAACACGTTATGAGGCAGAAATTTGGGTAGAGGTCAATATTGGTGTTCGCATAGACATGGTGGAAAATTTAGCCCAGCAGTTTTTAGATGTTATCCCCGAATACCGACAGCATGCAAACACAATTATCACCTCTATTGGCAGATTGAGTGATACCAAATACCTACGATACAAAATTGCTAACGAAGAAGATGTTACATTTTCCGCCCAAACTATCAAAGATTTCATGAAGGAAAGAGGGTTTGATTTTTTAGAGCATGCTTCTCATATCAAGGAATTGGATAAGTTATTCAATGAAAAACCACACCAATCATTAAAATATGTATATAATCAAGTCCATCGCTGTTTCAAAGCTGTAATCATTGCCAAATACAATAATAATCCTCAATTTTTCAAGCTATTAGACCAATATCAAACTCAATTAGAAAGACTGAAAGTTCCTGATACAATCCTTGAAAACTATATCAAACTTGCTAATTATCTGGTTTATCTGTCTATTAATTAATAATTTATGGGTTTGTTATGATTAACAAAAAGGGATTGAAATATGAGTTCTATTGTACTTATTAAAACTTATGTTTATCCTTCTTTAGAAATTATCAATCGACAACATTACCAAAGTACAACCCTCAATGGTTTCTATACCTTTTTGTTGTGCAAGCCTTTCTAATTCTGGA
>JALOMS010000501.1 GCA_025455345.1 Thermoflexibacter sp.
TTGCATTGCGCTGTTAAATATTGGTAGAAAATGTTGTTAATCATAGTATTATGAACTTCTATGAGTTCAACCTTACGCCTCTACGAGGCTTAAAAATGTAGAGATTTTCTATATTCTACCAATATTTAAGCCCTAACAGGCTTGGAATACATATTTATCTAAATAATTTGTCTATTATTTAACAGAACTTTTATTCATGGCAAAGAAACAAAATATCCCTCACGTTTCAGAAACACCTCAAACATCTTCTTTTGTACCTATCATAGGAAATACTCAAAAAGAGAAAACATTGAGCAAATATGAAATAGAATTTAATAAAAAAATAAAGAGAATAGAGGCTCTCAAACAAGAACTTAATAAAATCAAAGAGCAATTAGATTATACCAGAACTCGACTCATCAGTGAAATCATGCCTCTCTACGAACAGGTCAGAGTAAAACAAAGAAAATACATTGTTATCCTTGATGCCGCCTACGAGTCAGGTAATTTTAAGAAAAAAGAGGCAGAAACTCTTATGGAACATATCTTAGAGCTTTGTGAGCATGTAATGATTAAGCAGGAGTTTACTGAGGAGGAAATAACAGAAGAAGACCAACAAATCCAACAAATCAAAGAAAAATATGAAGCCCTGCTTTTTACAGAAGAGGAAAGAGAGTTGATGGAAAATACTACGAAAGAGATGATGAGCAATCTGTTCGGTATAGATTTAGATGAGTTACGCAAGAATCCAGATGATTATCTGGAGAAAAAAGCAAAACAACACAAACAGGAGGAAGAGCAAAGAGAAGCATCATTTAGAAAAACACAAGCAAATAAGAAAAAAACGAAAAAACAGATACAAGAGGAACAAAAGTTAGAAGAAGAAAAGAAAATGCTTAGTAAGGATATAAGAACAATTTACACTACTTTGGCAAAAGAACTTCACCCTGATTTAGAACAAAATGAACAAGAACGCCAGCGTAAAACAGAAATGATGAAAAGAGTAACTGCCGCTTATGAAAGCAATGATTTATTTGAATTACTGCGCTTACAAATAGAATATAATATTGAACATGAGCGAATTGATAGCTTAGTAGAAGCACAAATTAAACGCTATAACCAACTGCTCCAAGAGCAAATCACGGCATTAACCAATCAAAGACTCGAACTGATAGGCTGGGATACTCCTATGGCAAATATCTATTCCAAATATTGTAAAAGTACACTGCAAGGTACCGACAAAGTATTCAAACAAGAAAAGGCAGAACTCAAACTAATCATAGATAGCCTCCAAGACAGTATCAATACGCATACTGATTACAAGGTTCTTAAGACATTTTTAAAAGACCTTCAAAAAGAATATAAAAGGAGAGAAAAGGAGTTTTCCTTTGACAGTTTTATGAATTGGTAAAATATTAACGCGCTTTTTTGTCCACATACTCGCTAATTTCTCCAATGGTAGAAAACCTATTAGCCTCGCTATCAGGAATTTCTATCTCGAACTCTGCTTCTATGTGCATGACTAATTCCATATAACTAATGTCTTCTATACCCCTTTTTACACCAATGTCTGTAAGTTTGGTCTCAGGTTTTATACTGTCAATCGCAACTTCCAGCACTTCGCTTGCTATTTTTTTAATTTCAAGGAAAGAATATTGAGATTGATATTTCACGTTTTTGTTGATACCATCTCTACCGATGGTATTTTTATCTTCTTTGTTATCAGGCTGATGACAAGCAAAAAAGAAAAAAACAAAAGCTAATAGTATATGATTCAAAAAAGTTTTCATGGTAAATAGTAAAAAAGAAAAGCCGTACTAAAATACAAACGAACAGGAGGTAAGTTTTTGTATAAATAGCCAATAATGTTGGACTAAAAAAGTCTAAATAATACATTGATTAGGTATCATTCAGACTTTGTAAGGGGGTAAATATGTACAACCATCAGTTTTCTATACAAATATAAAACTTTGTTTTGATAAAAAGCAAATACAATATTGATTTTAAAGATTTTATTCGTAATTTTAGTTGTTAAAAATTCAAAATCAATACGCTAAAAAATATTTTCATGTGGTCGCATCTCAAAGGCTCAGAAAGATTTAAAGAAGAAATAGACTGGTGGCTCAAAGAAAATTGGATTTCCGCCGAACAAGCCAACAGCCTCATCAGTAGGTACGAACTTGACCAAGCACCTCCTTGGTATAGACAATCAGGTATATGGATTAAAGCTATCAGTATTCTGATTGTAGTAATGGGCGTGTTTTTGTTTATTTCTGCCAATTGGCAAGCATTACCTATCCCCGTCCAAATGCTTGCGGGATTGATTCCTTTGGGAATATCATACATATTAGCTATTCGGTATTATCGGCAAGGGAAACAAAATTCTGCTCATCTGGCAATGATATTTGCCTCTCTTATGCTTGGTGCTAATATCACTTTACAAGCGCAAATTTTTCATATATCTGCTTATTTCCCAGATGGTGTATTATGGTGGATTATAGGGACTATACCCGTCATTTTCTTCTTTAGAAGTACATTTTTAGCCATTGTTTTCCAAGGGTTATTTTTGATTTGGTTATTTTTCCAAAATGAATATTTCCAATTTTCACTTTGGAGTCCTATACTCTTGATAGCCTTTGCATACTTTGTTTATCGCAATCCCCATTGGTTAGATTTATTGTTTATGATGGGAAGTTTGTATATGTTTTTGGTAAATCTCATCATTGCCATAGAAGAAAAGCGTATGGAAAGAATTTATGATTTCGAGCTTATGCCTTTGTTCTTTGGGGCATACGTGTTGCTTTTTCTTACTATTTTTAACTTTGTCAAACACGATTACTCTGGGAGATTTGCAGAGCGATTACAAACTTTTTTATTGACTATTTTGGTGTTCTTCTTTTACATCTTCACCTTTGAGGGCGCAACGGAATATATTGTACAGGAAATTGTAAAAAAAGGAGTGCCTGCGAGTTTTTACGCCTTACTTATCATTGCTATCTCATTGTATTGGCAGCAGCCCAAGCAAGCCAAAATGAATGTGGCATTTGGAATTATTGGACTGATTTTTATTCCTGCGTTAATTCTCTCTTTTATCAAAGTATCTCGTATAGAATCCTATACAAGTGGCATATTTATAGTAATGAATATATTATTTTTTGCCTATTGCATCTGGAAAATATATTATGGAATAAGTCAAAGAGAAAAAGGCGATTTTATGAGAGGTATATTTTATTTGTTTGTCTGGCTTATTGGACGTTATATTGTCTTATTCGAAGATTATTTGACCACCTCTATCATCTTTATTTTGGCAGGAGTAGGGCTGTATTACCTCAATGACTATTGGAATAAAACCATAGAAAGACAACAAGCAAGTAATCAATAGATTGAAAACAACCTAATTAACTTAAAAGTGGAAAAAATATTTCAAGGAAAATTTTATAACGGGCTTTCTTCTTTTGCATACGAAGCAAGCATACTTTTGGAAGAGCATGCGATTCTTATCGCTTATAACGACAAGGAAGAACAAGAGCAAACAGTCGTATGGGACATCAATCAGATGCAGAAAAATGAATTTATTGATAAAGCAAATGTTACCTTAATCTATGGAGTTTTTCCGCCCCAATCATTGGAGGTACATTCTGCTGAATTTGTTTCAGAAATAAAATCCAAATATGCCAAAGCTCCATTCATGCAGTCCAACTACCACTTCTTAGCCAATAAAGGACTAAAAGGTGTACTTATTGGGGGGAGTGCCTGCTTAGGGCTATTATTGCTTTTTTACTTCTTTGGAATTCCAACTGTTGCTGAAAGCATAGCTACCAAATTCCCTATCCAATATGAGGAACAATTGGGCGAACAAATGTTCGAGGCTCTTATAAAAAACTATGAGGTAGATTCTGCCAAATCTACCTTAGTCAATGATTTTTATAAAAAACTGAACTATCCAAGTAATTATAATATCAAGATTACCGTCGTACAGGAGGACATGGTCAATGCCTTTGCGGTGCCGGGAGGTAATATTGTTGTTTTTGATGGTATTTTAGAAAAAATGCGAAGCAGTGAGCAATTAGCCGCTCTACTGGCACATGAGGCATCGCACATAGAACTCAAACATTCTACAAAATCTATTTTTAGAAGTCTGGGCAACTACCTATTTATTTCCCTCATCTTCTATGACATCAATGCCATCGCCTCTATCCTAATAGATAATGCCAATATGCTTAACAATCTTAGCTATTCGCG
>JALOMS010000029.1 GCA_025455345.1 Thermoflexibacter sp.
ATTTGTATCGGCATATCATAGAAATTTCAGATTTGCTGTATTTTCTAAAAAATGGAAGAACTATTACCATAAAGAATGCAGAAGAGCTTGCCTATTTGGGATATTTATAGATGAAACAAAAAAGATTTATAAAAAGCGACCCATCCACGCTAAACTCGCAACAAAACTTATATACTACTCATAACTCCATATTTTAATAGTCCCATCATAACTTGCAGTAGCAAGTAAGTTCTCTTTAGGGCTAAATCGGCAAATTCTTACAATTTTTTCATGTCCTTCCAATGTTGCTATTTGTTTTCCTGTTGCTATGTCCCAAACTTTGGCTATTTTTTGGTCAGCACCTGTTGCCAATAGTTTTGCTTCTCTGTCAAAAGTAGCTCCACTGTAATTTCCTGCGGTAGTAATTTTAAAATCTTTTTCAATATTTCCAGTATTGCAATCCCAGATATTGACTCTCCCGTCATTACTCCATGTAGCAATTTGATTTTTATTGGGTATCTCTACTACATCATTCAAATATCCTTTTTTATAACGAAAGTATTTGTCTAACTGCCTATTGTCTATACTAATAAAATCTATCAACTGTCCTACACTGATGACCACAAACTTCCCATCTGGAGAGATACAACCTCCTGTAATAGTGCTATACCAACGTCCATCATCATAGTTAGTAGAAAAAAGGACTTCTAATTGAGGCTCTAAACCTGATAAATTTGCCTGCATTAGATAGCCGCTATCTCCTCCAAAATACATACGACTATTATCTGGTGAAAAAGCCACAAAAGAAATAGATTTTAACTCCTTGTCATCAAGTGTTTTATAAGGAGTACATTGATAGTTCATTAAATTTCTAATTTTAGGGAAAGTCCATAAAGTACAAGAGCCGTCTTCACTTGCAGTTGCTAATTTTGTACCTGCTCTATCAAAGCTCACTTCTAAAACTCTTTGTTCATGTGCCTTGATAGTGATAATAGATTTTAAAGAATCCATAGACCAAAGCACCACATTGCCATTGGAGTACCCTCCTGCCAAAGTTTTGCCATCTGGGCTAAATCTGATGTTTTGTACCTCAACATTTTCATTTTCTACTTTCAAAGTAGCTTTTAGTATAAAAGTTTGTGCTTGGGCTAAGTAAAAAGTGAAATAGAAAATCAAACACAAAAATGTTCTAAAGAATACATAATTTATCAACAGCATATTTTTAATAAATAATGAGTTATAGCCTTGTTAATTATCACGTGTCAGGAGTGTAAAGTTCGCATTGTTTAAAAGTGATTTTATATTGTCTAAAATGCTTTCTGGTGTTGAATAGTTCGGATGACTTTGAAATATAGCAGTATCGTCCATGATGGTTTCAATCTCTTTTTTTACTTGTGCCACCTCTCCTTTATCAGCAAATTTCAGCGAATTAGGTTTGAACCAATCTACTTCAATGCAATAATTAATGTGTTGTTTGCAACGGCAGGGATTTTTAGGGTCGTAAATGCCACATTGTTTTGCCATAAACGCTCTTATTTGCTGACGAGCCAAAGAAAGCCTTTTTCTGAAAGTAGCTGGTTCTGTTTCAAGAATATAAGCACCTTCATTGCTGTCAAATTCTAAAATTTCGCCAATCAAATAAGCCAATCGCAATGGTCTTGAAACACATATCAACATACTCGTACTACAAGCGATTTTTACTTCTTCTTCCAATAAATCGGCATCTGCTTTTTCATAAGCAGGGTAAGTAGCTCCCAATTTTAAATGATATTCCCCTTCATCAAAAGTAAGATTTTCAATTTCCGTTCTTTTCATATTGATTAAGTAATTTGTCGCTACTCTATACACCCAAGTGTTAAAACTGCTTTCGCCTTTGAACTTTGAGAGATTGGTTAGAATTTTTAGGAGAATCTCTTGTGTGGCATCTTCGGCATCCATTGGATTCCAAAGGTAGCGTACTGATAAATTATACACATTCCTTTGAATACTCTTAATGAGTTTTTCAATAGCCATTTTATCACCATTGAGGCAGTTGGCTATCAGTTCAATATAGTTGATATTTTCCATTATGATATTTGCTCTTATTTTGCTCTGCCATATTTTACTTATGAAGCATAATAAAATTTTTCCTTCACTACCAAGCCGTTTTCCCAGTGCCTTACTGCCACTTCGGGATAAATTATTTTTTCTCCCTGCTCGTTGGCATAATCAAACATAACTTCCTGAATACTAATATTTTCACCATACGCCACGCTTAAAATTTTGAGTTTTAAATCGGGAAATACTTCTACAAAACTACCACATTGTTCACGATTGAAATCTTTGCCAATTCGTGGTTCAGTTTCATTTTCCTGCATGGTTACATGCTCGGCATAGAAAAGCTCAAATGCTTGCATTGCTTTACCTTGTTCGAGCATTTTATTGAGTTGCTCGTTGTTGTCTTTGAATTTGTGCATTGTCTTGAAATTTTAAGTTTGTAATCATTTGACACAATTCAGAAGTCAAGTGTGAAATAAAGTTGGATAATTTTTTGAGATGATGGACTTTTTAGGGTAGGACAGATAGCAGAAAAGGCTTGACAGAACTGCTCCTACACTCAAACCCGCTAAAACACCTCCCATGATACCGAAAAATATGGAACTGTATCAAACCTTTCCATAGTATTCAGTTAATATTGGGGTAGGGATATTTCTTTCTTGTGCCAAAGTCCATAATTTTTGACTGTAACTTTTCCAATCATCTATATTTTTTGTTGCGTCTGCACTTTTGGCAAGCCCTGGAATTAGGAAAATGAAGTACATTTTGAGTACATTCCACCAAATTGCTTGGAAAACCTCTTTGCCTTCTTTATAGTCTTGAATATCAATTCCTAAATTCTTAACAATATTCAAACATTCTCTCATGGTCAAATACATATTTTTAATGCTATGGGTACTGCGTGTCATAGTTTGAAATCCCCCTTGTTTTGCCGCTTCTAAGAGCATACCTGCGTTGTAGGCAAAATGAATAGTTAGCCATGCCTTGATATTCAGCTCTTTATGCGGTTTAAAGCCAATTTGATTGAGCAAGTTTTCAACTTTATCTAAATGATTTTGATAATTCGGGTTTGTGCTACCAATCGTAAAATTTGGTGTAAGCCAGCCTTCTAATTTTTCATTCACCACAGCACCACCAAAATTTGGAAAGGCAAAGACGTATGGAGTTTTCCAATTTTTTTCTATCCAAGCGAAGTCTGACCACCAGACATTTCCCATAACGATTATCGTCTGATTGGGAGTTGTACATGGAAGTAACATCTGAAAAACTTCTTTCAAATGGTAATGGGCTACTGGAACAATGATATAATCGTATTCACGGATTTTTTCTGTATCAGAAATGATGGAATATATGTATGGGATACCCTTTTTAATTTGAAATTCTTTTGACCTCCTGTCGTTAAAATTCAGCACTACGGTCTGAACAGGGTTACTTTTCCTCACATAATTGTCTGCCTTCAACCGTGCGAAGTTGAGGGTAGCACCCAAAAAAGTCCCTATGTTTCCTTGTCCTATGATGAGTATTTTGTTCATGGTAAATTACTATTAACGGTAGCGACTTTGCGTTCGGTCGGGAAATTTACGAACAAAAGTTGATATTACTACTAAAGTTAAATTGAAAACAACCGTTGAATTATGCACTTCGCCCCGCCTGACGGAAAATCCGTGTTAGCGGTTCGGGCTTCTATGTTTAGTAGAAAGTTTGTCATTTTTATTATGTCTGCTTACTATATATTTTAATTTCCGTGTCGAATATGTTAAACCCATTCGTAATGTGTGTCCAACCCTTTCTTTCATAGAAGTTTTCTAAGTCAGAAGAGAGATATAACCTGTCAAATCCTTTGTTCTTTGTTTCTTGTAGTCCGTGAATGAGTAGTTGTTCTGCTATTCCTTTATTCCTATGCTTTGGATTTACAAATAGGCAAGCAAGCCAAGGGTATAAGTCTTGCCTACTGATTATATCGTTTGTTAATAGTGCGTAAGAAGCAATGATTTCATTTTTGTTTAAAACAATATAAAATTTTGGTAATTTTTTTTCCTTCTCAAGTGAGTTTAAAATACAGTCTTGATAAAACTTAAAGTTATTGTCGTTACCCCAACACTTCCAAAAATAGTCCACTACTTTGTCAATTAAATCTGTCCTTTCGGATATTTCAATAATGTTCATATATCTTTAAATGTGTTCTTCTTATTGTTGACTTTTAGCCTGACTGCCAATGGAAAAGGCTTGGCGAAGGCGTGATAAGAGTCTTCCTTCAAGCCTCACTTGCAAAAAACCTCTGTTGGCTAAGGTTTTTGTCTATTCATTAATTTATCAATTCTTCTTTTATTTTCTTGTTGTAATAAAGATGGATATAAATTCAAAAAAATATTGGGAATCATTATTGCCAGCCCATATATTAAGTTTACCCTAAAACTAAAATAAATTGCGAATAGTGCCACAAAAATAAATCCAACTAAGTGGCTAATTTCAGCAAGTGTCATTTCATCTCTTATGTTTTTGAAATCATTATTTTTATTTTCCAATTTTATTTTTTGATTCAAGAACTTAAAAAATGTGTTTTTCACAAACCACTTAAAGTATTCCATTCCAATATTTTTATTCAGAGATTTGCTTTCAATAAAATTCAGATTTGATAATTTTTTGTAGAACTCTGTTTTTCCAAAAATACCATTAAATATAATCCCAATCATCCAAGAAACAATTGATATTGATGTTCCAAAAGTCAAGCCTAATATTATGTTTTTCATTGTCATTTTAAAATTGGTGATAACGGAAAAATGTTTGCGAAGGGAGGGATTAAATAGCACTTCCCTTGCCCTACGCACAAAGTTTGCAGTTCGCCGCTGCGATAGAAAGTACATAAGTTCAATTTAGCACCTTAGCCCGCCTTTTCGCGGGGCGACCCTCGTAAATATAATTGGTTCGCCACTGTGATTAAGCACAGTTTTACTCTTTTTCGTCACGTAACTGCTCTATTTGCTCAGCTGTTAAGCCTGTGTATCTTGCTATTTTCTCGTTTGGCTCATTATCTGCCAACATAGTTTTAGCAATTTCAATTTTTTCTTGGTTTTTACCTCTTTTCTCTGCTTGGTCAAGTTTTGCTCTTTCGTCTTCCTCACGCATAAAAGCATATTCGTAAGCCTCCAATTCTTCGGCTGTCCAAGTATGTTTGTTTGCCTCTTGATAAGCACTTTTCAAACCTTCGTCATCTACATTTTCGGGAATGACATCAAGATTTTCTGCATTTTTGATGAAGTAAATCCACTTCTCTGTTAAGGTTTCTAACTCATTGAGTTCCTTGTTGAATTTAGGTAGTTCTACAAAGTTAAACTCTACGTCTTGCAACAAATGCTCGTGTGTTTCTACGTCAAGTATTCTATGGCGACTGATGTATTTTGGGTTATCTGAAAAGGCATAATCTAAAATGCCAATAAAAATCACAGGTTTTAATTGTCTATAAAAATCTCCTCGCTTAATCTGTTCGCTGTATGATTTTGAAAAATAGAACAACACTCTTTTGGCAAAACCGTCTAACTCTCCGACTTGCATTTCTACAATATAGTGTCTGCCGATTTGGTCTGTGGCTTTTATGTCAATAATACTTACTTTCCCTCCTCGCAATTTAGGTAATTGGTAAGGGTTTATTATTTTGACTTCTACAATTTTTTGCTTGCCTCTGAAAGCCAAAACCGCATTCAAAAAAGAAATTAAGGTTTCTTTTCGGTTGTCATTACCAAATATCTTGCGAAAGGCTATATCATTTTTTACATCTGCAAACTCCATGTATTTTCTTGATTTGTTCCTATTGCAAAGATACGAAAAAACACAAAAGCAAGCCTGTTTAGGACTTGCTTTTCTTAGAAATATTAAGGCAGTTTTATCATTACACTACTTGCCACCATATCGTGAATTGCCCGTCTTTTGGGATTGGAATGTATGGTCAAAAATGAAATCCAACCGAGAGTCAATTTGGTAATATATCGCAAAACAGCTTGTAAAAAATTGATTTTGTCGGTTTCATGATTATTTTTTCGTACTCTTAGCCTACTAAATAGTTGCCTAACGTAGCACCAAAGGAAATACAGATTGGTTCATACAAAAGCAAACTTACCCATGAACCTATTCTTACAAAAGTAGGAAAATTCTCAAATTGATTGAATAATTGAGCCAATGCAACCATCGCAATCAGCAGGACAATACCGTCAATAATAGACGATTGTATCCGTTTTAACAAGGATGGATATTCATTTTGTGTTTCCATTTTTTCCGTTTTTAAACTGTGCCTAACGGTTACGTATAGGCGATGGTGGGGCATTTGAAAAACGTCAGCCCAATATTTGCACAAATGCCCATTAGAATTACAAATGTTGAGTTTACAACTGTCAGCCCCACTATTGCCTATACGATGTTGCCTGCAGTTATTTTATCTGTCCATTATATCTTTTAAATTTAATGTAAGGTGAATAAAGGCAAGTTGTCAAAACAATATCATTACCACCACCTGTCTGAAAATTCTTAAATTCGACTACATTTTCTGATTTCTTTTCTCCGTCAACAAATAAATATACGTGTCCGTCAATATTGTCATTTGCCAATTTGCCCAAGTACGTTCCACTCTCAAAATATGTAATAATCCCTCCTCCAATAGGTTTCTCACTTATAGAATAAGGGTTTGGAAGATTATTGGCTTTTGCAAATTGGTCGTCTAGAAGTAGTACGAGTTGAAGTTTATTATCTTTGTCTTTCTGTAATGCAAGTTCAATGAAAGGTTGAGTGGAAACACCTTTGATGATTGGATAGTTTATAGCCTTTCTCCTGTCGCTATTTGCAAAATCAAGAGAGAATTTAGGGTTATTTTGTTCATTAAACGCCATTGAAAATGACCTTCTTCTACCCCGTGTCTCTACCTTTTTTAATTTTACTACTTGAACTTGAAAATAAACCTTAGGATTTTTAATTGTCATTGCAGTAGTTCTGTTGTTGCTGTAACTAAAACTTATGCTATCCCTATTTGGAATGTACTTTAGTATATCAGCTTTTAAAGCAGCTTCCAATATTTCTTTTGGTTTTAGTTCTGCATCAATGTCTCGTGTGAAATAAACAGTTACTTCAGAAGCCCTTAACCCCTTGTAAACAAAAAAACTATTCTTGAAGGCTCCGTTGTCATTGATAAATGTTTCATCAATATAATCAACTTCTACATTTTTTACAACCACACTGTCATACTTGTGGGATGAAAATGTTCCAGCTCCAAAATTTGAATTAAAAGAACTTTTGATTAAGCTAGTTTTCTCAGCTTCACCTTCCTCAGTTCGAATATGCTTTTTGTCAACAGGGTTACCTGTTAAGGTCTTGTCTTTAAGAATTAGCCCAAGTGCGTTCGATTGAGGTTGTTTAAGTGGCGTCCATTGTCCAAATGAAATGTTTGCAAACAGGATTGCAGTCAGAATCAAATTGAGTTTTTTCATTTTATTTATTTTTTGAAGGTTTCGATATAATTGCAGGCAACATTTGTATAAACGCAACCCTTGCGCTTATTTCTTAAAAACTTGCGTTTATTTCTGCATTAGAAGTTTAAGAAAAAAAGAAATAACACACATTATTACCCAAAACTACGGATTTTTCCCACAATTGCAAAATCATAAAAGATGAATTTTACACAAATGGAGGCTCTTTTATCCATTTTACCGCCACTTGCGTTTATTTCCGTATTGCGAGTGATATACGCAATCAAATCACTCCCTCAACACCTGCAACCAGCCTTTGATTTGGTTGGTGAGCGTTTGCCCAGAGATAGCGTCAAGGCGTTCCGTATAGAGGTAGTAGAAGTACGTACCCGCAGGGAGGTCGCCCGCTTGCCAGTCTTGCTGATAGTTGTTGGTTTTCAGCACTTCGCCCCCTAAGCGATTGTAAATCACCAATTCATGCTTGGGGTAAAGCGACAAATTGCCAATCACAAAGCGGTCGTTTTTGCCGTCATTGTTGGGCGTAATTACGTTAGGGATTGTGATGTCGTGCTTGAAATCTATGCAAATTTCGTTTGACCAAGATACGCTTGGGGTAGTGCTGTTTTCCACTGCCCTGATTTTAAAGCAGTGCCTAAATCCCTCTTTGGCACTATTGCTGTTGAAATTCAAGGCGTTACTCCCTGTGGATAGCAGTTTGAAATCGGGTTCATTGTCTAATCTTCGCCAGATTTCATATCGCCTTGCGCCGCTTGCCCAGCCTCTGTATTCATTCCAGTTCAGTTGAATAGTGCTTTGCGCCTCATTGCCTAAGCCTCTGATAACGATGGAATTGTGTTCATTGGAGTTTGTCAGGCAGTTAGAGTTTGCCCTTCCTCCTTCTATTTTGTATTGGAAAGAAATATTATCTGTATCTAATTGATTATCAATATATAATGTATCATTTCTATTCACATTCCCCAGCACCTGCCAAGTGCCTTGTGTGGGCAAAAATGTCCTTCTGCTTATCGTAAAAGTTTGTGGCAAAGTAGGCGTGTTGCGGATAGAAAAACTCACATTGATATTGCGCTCATTGGCAGGCTGAACCGTAATTGCTCTTAAACTAATGCTTGTCCCATCAAAATAAAGCGGAAAGTTCAAGGATTTACTTACGCAACCTATGGACGTTCTTTCTATGACGCTTAGTTGTCTTGCGGTTGCTTGTGGATTCCAATTGATGAGAACGGTGGCACTGTCCAAACTGCGCGAGGCAATGCTCCCGCCTGTGATAGTCCATGTATATTTAGAATTTGGGAATCCTAAAACACTGTATCTTAGATTATTAGGCGAAAATTGGCAGATGACTGAATCGCTAAAAGCTATTCTTGGATTGGGCGTAGGGTAAATATTTACCAATGAATCAATTACGTTCCCTTCACAACCAAAAATAGTGGTTTCTTTGACCGAAATTTTCCCTTGCAAAATCCTTCCATTGTCCGCACTTCCCCACTTTACGGTGATTGTATTTCCTTGATTGTTAGTAATTTCCCCACCTGTAACTTTCCATTCGTATTTGGACAAATCAAAGCCACGATAGGTATAAGATAAATTATTTTCAAATTCGCAAACTTCAAATTTCCCATTGATTTTTCCAACAGTAGGCTGTGGCGCAATCAACACAAAAAGTGTATCAGAAGCACCCGAACAGACGTTAGAACTTGTGCTTGTTCGCTCTGCAATCCAAACCTTGCCTACGCCTGCGCTTGTCCAATTCACTGTAATTCTGCTTGTTCCCTGCCCTGTGGTTATTCTGCCATTGTTGGAAACGCCCCAAGTATAAATCGAGCCATTGGCAAATGCCGTTTCGTAAGCGATATTGCTTGCTTTGGAGAGGCAAAGGGTATCGGCACGTGGTACGCTAAATGGTTTTTGCGTTTTTAAGATAACTTCCACATTTACTTTGAGTTCCCCGTCCAATTTGGCGCAAGGCGAAGCGTCTGCCACACTTACTTTTACGCTTGCATTCGGGTTCGTATTCCCCCAATTTACCCTAATCGTATTCGTTCCCTGTCCGCTAACTATTGCGCCTCCTGCTACCGTCCAGTTGTAGCGAAGTCCTGCTTGTGCATTGAGGATTCTATACGTAACTCCTTGTATATTAGGACATACCGAAGTTGCTCCTGCGATTTGCGGAACGTCAAATTTTCTAAAAACACGCACCCTAACTGTATCTACTGTTCGGCAACTTCCTGAAATGGTATTGAGAATATAAGTTGCTGAAAATGTGGAATCTTTTGCCTCTAAGGTGAGTTCTGGATTGGAAATATTGGGATTGGAAAGCCCTGTGGCAGGACTCCACGAATAGCGATTCCCTGCGATTGGGGGAGTACCTATGCTTACTTTTTCCCCTGAACAGGTAATGATTTGTTTAGAGCCTCTGAACCCAAAGCGTGGTGTTACGATTACTATAACTGTATCTCTACTCACACAATTAGCTGAATTTCTGACTGTTAAGAAATAAGTATAACGTGCTACGGTATCTGATTCGTTTCTTACATTAAATTCAGGATTGGCAACGGAAGTGCTTGACAGTCCTGCACTTGGCGACCAAGCGTAATTTGCGCCACTGATTGCGGTTGCGCCAAGCCTTGCCCTATCTCCTGAACAAATCGTGGTATCTCGCCCTGCATTTGCCCTGACTCGAGGCACAACCGTAATATTAAAAGTATCGAGTTGAAAACAATTACCCAAACCACTGGTGAGAATATAAGTAAAGCGAACAGAATCTCTCTCTACATTTGGCGCATTAAAAGTCGCACTGGAATTAGGCGTAATGCCCAAATTGAGGTTATTTGTAGTAACCCAAAGGTAGATAAAGCCTTGAATAGGTGAGAACCCAATAGGAATTTTATCACCGCTACACACCCTAAAATTGCGCGGAGCGGTGCGCCGTCCCGAAGGGTTCACCACTACCCTTATTGTATCTCTTTCCGAACACATAGAAGACAAATTCGTAGCGGTCAATATGTAATTTCTTACTATGGGAATGGTGTCATTATTAGTAAGTTGCAAACTTGGATTGGGGATATTTGGGTTGTTCAGACCTGTCGTAGGCAACCAACTGTAAGCCGTCGTGCCTGTGTTGCCTTGGAAGCCCAAATTGATTTGTTGTCCAGAGCAAACTGTAACGTCATCTCCCGCAAAAGCAAGTCGACCTAAAACAGTAATTCTCACCTCGTCAGAGTAGGCGCAAAGCGTATCGTTTACCAAAGAATCTTTGGTTACAAAATATTGGAAAGTTCTGGGAGTGAATGAGTTGTTAGTGAGTCTAATTCTTGGATTAGGCACGCGTGTATTGCTCAATCCTGTGGCAGGAAACCAAGTGTAAATGTAGGGGTCGTTGGGTACAGGCGGCACGCCAATCTCTACTTCTTGCCCACTGCAAATGGTTCTGTCTGCGCCTGCACTTGGGGGAGAAACAATAGGTTTGAAGGTATAAAGTGAAAAATCTCGGACAGAATGTCTATCCACACCCCCGCCTGTGCCTGCGGTAAAGCCAAAGTAACCAGGGAAAGTAATCCTAAAAAAACCTGTCAAACGAAGTGAATTGTTCACAAAAACCCTGATAGTACCAAAGTTATACTCTATTCGCATACGCACATAAGAGGTTTGGCGAAGGTCGAACTGCCCAAATGCAGTAGGTTGGGAGGCTATACATTCTCTATAACCTGAGCCATCTGCGCTGTATCGGATTTGCAGTTGGGGCATTAATCCGCAATTTTCGTTGTTCCAAGTGTCCACCGCAACCATTAGCCCTCTTGCACCATTCGGAATGCCTAATCCACCCCCTGTAACAAAGCCTGTGGGCGGGTCTTGCAAAAAACAAAACGCCAAGCCATCTGCAAAACCAATATTGCTGGGTGCTGGCACTTGGTCAAAAATGCGGTACTCGAATTCTGCAACCCATCTTTGGCACTCCGAAACATTCACGGGTTGGCGGAAGAAAACAGCACCGCTTTGGGTAGTAAGTGGGTCTGTGAGAATGAGTTCGCTGTTGTCCATAGTCCCTATGGGCGTTCTGCCTACCCTTGCTGCACCCGCCAAGTTCCAACCATTGATGTTCATCGGATTTCCTTTGAGCGTAGCAAATAAAAAGTTTTGGGCAAAATTTGTTTGTTGAGTAAATGTTATAATAGTGAAAATCAGTATTATAATGAATAAATTTTTCTTCATTTTCATATAAAACATATTATGCAATCGTTTGAAAATATAAAGATAGGAGAGGGGAACATTTAATCAAAATTAGTATTGTTAATAAGTAGAATTAATCTTAAATTATTCATTATTCTTTCCCAATAAAATAGTTTATTTTTGCATTACCTTAATCCATAAACACAGATAAAATTAACATAAAATGCTGAATATTAAAGAATTAGAAACAACAAAAGAACTACGTCAAACGTATGGTCTATTTGATTCACTTAGCGAGATGGGACATGAGCAAGTTGTTTTTTGTCATGACACACATACAGGTCTAAAAGCAATCATTGCAGTGCATAACTCTGTTTTAGGAGCTGCTTTGGGTGGGGTAAGAATGTGGAATTATACGTCCGAACAAGAAGCTCTAACAGATGTGCTTCGTCTATCAAGAGGAATGACTTTTAAAAACGCAATTGCAGGTTTGAATTTAGGAGGGGGGAAGGCAGTTATCATTGGTAATCCTCGCAAAGATAAAACAGAGGCAATGTTACGGATGTATGGCAAATTTGTAAAAAACCTGAATGGCAAATATTTGACAGCAGAAGATGTAGGTATGACAGAAAAAGACATGGAATATATCAACATGGAAACTAAGTATGTAACAGGGTTGCCTACGTATGTTGGTGGGAGCGGTGCGCCAGCTCCTATGACAGCTTATGGTACTTATATGGGTATGAAAGCTGCTGCCAAAAAGGTATATGGTAGCGAGAGTTTGACTGGTAAAAAGATTGCTATCCAAGGAGTAGGGCATGTCGGGGAGGTATTAGTAGATTTTCTAACGAAAGAAGGTAGTAAAGTCTTTATTACAGATATTTATGAAGATAGAATCAAAGAAGTTGCCAACAAATATGCCGTAGAAGTAGTTGATAAAGAAGCAATTTATGATTTAGATGTGGACATTTACGCGCCTTGTGCTTTAGGAGCTACGATTAATGATGAAACGCTTTATCGTCTTAAATGTAATATTATTGCTGGCTGTGCGAATAACCAATTAAAAGATGAACAAATACATGGAGATGAGTGCCTAAAAAGAGGAATTGTTTATGTGCCTGATTTTCTTATTAATGCAGGCGGTGTAATTAATATAGCAACAGAGGTAAATGGGGCTTATAATAAGGCATGGGCAACAGCACAGACAGAAACCATCTATGAGAAAACACTGACAGTATTAAATACTTCTCTTTCACAAGGTCGTAATGCCCAAAAAGTAGCTATGGAAATTGCACTACAAAGAATCAATGACATTGCCAAAATCAAGGCTACTTACTAAAAAAGAGATATTTATTATAAAAATGGTTTCATAAATAGGCAGAATAGTGAATAGTTTGATAATATACAGAATAATTTACTATCATTGTAATTATTTAAACTAATTCTTTGACATAACCATACGATTAAGTGAAAGTATTACTGACTTGCCCTCCTATGATAGGGCAAATTGATAGATTTAGACCTGCTTTTGAAGCAAAAGGAGTAGAAATCATTATTCCTAAAAATTTTGTTCAGTCCCTTAGTGAGGAGCGTTTGATAGAAATATTACCTACCGTAGATGGTTGGATTATTGGAGATGACCAGGCAAGCAGACGTGTCTTCGAAGCAGGCAAAAAAGGCATATTCAAAGCCGCAGTAAAATGGGGCATAGGGATTGACAATGTAGATATCAGTGCCGCCAAGCAGTTAGGGATTCCTATTTCTAATACGCCATATATGTTTGGTGGAGAAGTAGCCGACCTTGCCGTTGCTTATACGATTGCCTTAGCAAGATATACGCATTTTATTGACAAGGAAATACGCCAAGGGAATTGGGCTAAACCCGCAGGAATTTCTTTAGCAGGAAAGACAGTTGCTTTGATAGGCTTTGGAGATATAGGAAAAAGTATAGCCAAAAGATTGTTTGCTATGGACATGGTTTTGAATATTTATGACCCCTACACCAAAGACAAGGAGCGTTATTCAGATTATAACTTTTTCTCCTTCCCTGAAAAATTAGAAGAGGGTGATTTTGTGGTACTTGCGTGCGCTTTGACCCCAGAAAATAAGCATATCATTAATCAAAAAACATTAACAAAGATGAAAGATAGTGTGCGGATTGTCAATGTTTCTCGCGGTGGACTCATTGAAGAAACTGCATTAATTGCGGCTATTCAAAGCAAAAAAGTACACTCAATTGCCTTAGATGTTTTTGAAGTAGAGCCTTTACCAATGGACTCACCCCTTCGTCAGTTTGATAATACTATTTTTGGCTCCCATAACGGTTCAAATACAATTGATGGAGTCATTCGTGCAAGTAAAAAGGCAATGAGTTTATTATTTGAGTTTTTAGGGATAGAGTAAGGCATAATTTTTACAATTATGATGTTTATTATAACTGGTGTATATTCATAGTTATTACTTATTTAACTTGTATATTTATGTATAAAGTTTTTTTTTACGATTAAAACAAAACATTTTTTAATAAACCTACGTTCTAAATAAGCACTATTGCAATAAATTAATCCTAAACCCTTTCAAATAGGTTTACTTGCTCAAAACGATTATCTATATCTGTGTTACACTCTCTTTTTTCTATTGACTATTGGTTTAGTCCTAAAAAATATTTGTGTTACAATAAAACACTTCTTTTTACACTTTTTTATCTCTTAGTTTCAAAAATGCTATTTGCACAACAAGTAGTGGAAGTAAAAGAACTCAAAAAAGTAGTCAGTGTAGGCAAGAGAATGTCATTATTCGAGGATACAACCTCTCTCAAAACAATCCAAGAGATGGTTCATTCGCCTCTATTTGTTCCTGCTTCCGTAGAGATACCTACTTATACATTTACTTATGCGGCGATTTGGAGCAAATTTGCCTTTAGAAATCTGACAGGAAAAGATAATTTTTTACAGATTAATAGTGCAGGCGTGGACTCCATAGAAGTCTATATGTTTGATTCTTTGTATCAATTAGTAAACCAGAAAAAACTCGTGGCAGCAAATCCGATTAGTTCTTGGGAGATTCATTCGCCTACTTATATATTTGACCTCACCAACCAACCTCATCTAAGGATTATTTATGTGCGTACTACGTGTGATGAAAACCTCACTTTGGACTTAAAAGTAGGAACTTTACGTAGTTTTTATGAGGAGAATATTTGGTCTATTTGGTTTAATGCGCTTTATTTTGGGGTTATCTTCATTATGGTCATATATAATGGATTTATCTTATTTACAACCAGAGATTTAGCATACTTATACTATGTTTTTTTCGCGCTTACTTTAGGATTTACTTTTGCGACCAGTTTGGGATATACCACCTTTTTACTTGGTGATTTTCATTGGTTTTTGAAAAAATACCCTGCCTTACCTGCTTCTTTGGCTACTATATTTGGAGGGTTATT
>JALOMS010000502.1 GCA_025455345.1 Thermoflexibacter sp.
TTTCGTCTGTGATAAGCACTTTTCTGGCTTTGCTTCCCTCAAAAGCCCCTACTATTCCCGCCGCTTCTAATTGGTCCATGATGCGACCCGCACGGTTATATCCAAGACTTAACTTTCTTTGTATCAGCGAGGTACTTCCCTGCTGATGAGCAACTACTAAGCGAGCGGCATCATCAAACATAGAGTCTCTTTGGGCAAGGTCGACCGCCTTAGTTTCTGCGCCTTCGTCCTCAAACTCAGGAAGTGCGTAAGATGTATCAAATCCTCTTTGCTCCCCAATAAACTCACAAATACGCTCGACTTCATGCGTATCTACAAAACCGCATTGCAAGCGAATAATATCAGAGCCATTAGAAATAAGCATATCCCCTTGACCTACAAGCTGTTCTGCGCCTTTCGTATCCAAAATAGTGCGCGAGTCTATGCCTGAAGTTACCCTAAAAGAAAGCCTTGCAGGGAAATTGGCTTTGATAGTACCTGTAATGACATTGACAGAGGGGCGTTGGGTAGCAATAATGAGGTGTATGCCAATAGCACGAGCTAACTGTGCCAAACGAGCAATCGGTGTTTCTACTTCCTTACCTGCGGTCATCATCAAATCCGCTAACTCATCTATTACCAAGACGATGTAAGGAAGAAAGCGATGCCCTTCTTCTGGATTGAGCATTCGCTTTACGAACTTTTGGTTATATTCTTTGATATTCCTACAACCTGCCGTTTTGAGCAAGTCATAACGTACTTCCATCTCAATACATAGAGAATTAAGCGTATGTACTACTTTGCGAGTATCTGTAATAATAGGCTCTTCGGAAGCGGGCAAAGTCGCCAAATAATGTCTTTCTATTTTATTATAAAGGGTTAGCTCCACTTTTTTGGGGTCGACTAATACAAATTTTAGCTCTGCGGGGTGCTTTTTAAAAAGTAGTGAAGTCAATATTACATTTAGTCCCACTGATTTGCCCTGCCCTGTAGCTCCTGCCATGAGTAAGTGCGGCATCTTTGCTAAGTCTGCCACAAATACTTCATTAGAAATGGTTTTACCAAGCGCAATAGGTAGTTCCTTCTCTGTATCTTTGAATTTTGTATCATTTATCAAAATGCTCATTTTTACAATTTCACGATTCTTATTCGGAACTTCTATACCAATGGTACCGCGTCCTGGAATAGGCGCAATGATACGAATGCCCAAAGCAGACAGATTTAATGCAATATCATCTTCTAAGTTTTTGATTTTTGAGATTTTGACTCCAGCTTGAGGAACTATCTCATACAGTGTAACAGTAGGACCTATGGTGGCTTTGATGCTTTGGATACCTATTTTAAAGTGGCTAAGCGTTTCTACAATTCTATCTTTATTAGATTCCAATTCATCTTTAGTAACCCGAACTCTACTATCTGAAGCAGGGTCAAGCAATTCTACATCGGGGAATTGGTAAGAACTCAAATCCAAACGCGGGTCATAGTTGCCAAATCGTATATGGGGGGGAACTTTGGGTTCGGGCATCTTAATTTCTACCTTGAAAGGCAGTCCCAACTGACCTTCATCATCTTCTTCCACAAGTCCCTCCTCTTTTTCCGAGCCATCTTCTATGATAAAATCCACATTTTGATTATTGGCTATCATTTCAGTTTCTTCTTCCTCCTCCACATACGCCCCGCTCATAGCAGTTGATTCTTCTTTTTCCTCAACATCTGGAGCTTTTGCATTTTGCTGATTGATAGTATTATTCAATACATTTTTAAGATTTTCTTTGAATGAAAAAGAAAACTCTCGCAAAGAAAAAGGTTCATCTTCGATAGGTTCACGTTTAATCTTTTCTTCTTCAGATTTTGTAGGTTCTTTTTCTCTGACTTTGGCTTCTTTATGATTTAGGTTACTGGTAATCTTGATTTGGGGAATGCGGTCTGTAACTGCATAAAAGGAATGTAACCCAAACTTATACAACAGAAAAATAATCATGGTGAATACCAAAAGAATGGTAGTCGCCCAGCCCAATAGACTATCCAACAATATAGCAAGGTCAATGCCTATTTCTCCACAAAGGAAAGCCCAAACATTTTGATTATCAGTATTTAATACTATGTAACCTAAAAAAGCACTTGTCCAAAAAAGCAAGAATAAAGCAGACTTAATAAAGTTCCATTCTCTAAAAAGGCTTTTGTCAAACACAAGTCTGTAGCCTATATTAAATACCCAAGGCACAAAAAGAAAAGAAGCAATGCCAAACCACTTATAGATAAATAAATGCGAAAGCACTGCGCCTACGAAGCCAAGTAAATTTTCTATCTTTCCTCTGGGAACTCTGCTATTATGACTTGACCAAAGTGATTCTACAATACTTTGGTCTGCTTGTCCTGTAGAGAAATAAGACAAAAAGGATAAACACATAATTACAGATAATAGCATGATTAACAAGCCAATAGTAACACTAAATCGCTTGTCGTGATAGACCATATCCCAAAGAGAAATTTGTTGGGGGTTACTTCTTTTTTTCTTTGTAGAGCCTTTTTTTTGACCTGCCATAATGAAGCAAATTCACATTCAGAACACGTAATTGATAAAATTTTTATGTAAAGGTAAAACAATAATTATGTAAGTTGAAAAAAAGAAAAAAAATAATTGGATTTCCCTCCCAAAATTAAAAACAAAGTGTTTTAACAAGGGCTTAAGAAAAATTCCTATTTGAATCTGTTTAGAATTCAAGTATTTCTCTTACTTTTGCGCCTCTGTAATATCAATTTTATTAAAATCAAAACATTAATCATCTAATATCGTGAATACTAATCAATTATCACTTATTCTAAATGTAGTTTTATTATTTGCCGTAGCGGTTTTATATTACTTACATTTTAGCTCCCCTTCTCCTTCTTCTCCTTCTATAAGCACAAGCAACTCCTCCGTTCCTGCTGGACAGCAAGTGGTCTATATCAATACTGATAGCCTTTTGATGAACTATGACATGGTAGATGACTTGCAAAAAGACTTAGATGCGCGCAGAACAAATGCTGAAAAGCAATTAGTTATCAAACAAAGACAGTTACAGCAAGAAGCAGAAAGTTTTCAGAAGAGATTTAGCGCAGGACTAATGACTGAAATAGAAGCCAAAAATACGCAAACTACCTTGTTGCAAAAAGAGCAAACCTTGAGGTTAGAAGAACAAAATCTGGCGGCGGGTTTGATGGAAACAGAGCGCAAACTCAATGCTCAATGGTTGGACTCGGCTATCAACTATCTCAAAGAATACAATAAAAGCAAGAATTATCAAATCATCATGGGATACCAAAAAGGTGGTCAAATCCTATTGGCTAATGATAAATTGGAAATTACTAATGAGATTATCAAGGGCTTGAACGACAGATACAAATCTGCAAAAAGCCAAACTGCTAACGAACAACCAAAAAAATAAAATGATGAAATTCGCAACTAAGGCTGTTCATGCGGGCGTAGAACCAGACCCCTCTACGGGAGCGATTATGACCCCTATTTATCAGACCTCGACTTACGTGCAGGCATCTCCCGGCAATCACCAAGGATATGAATATGCACGTACCCAAAATCCTACGCGCGATGCTCTCCAAGCGAGCATTGCCGCCTTAGAAAATGGACAATTTGGATTTTGTTTTTCATCGGGGTTAGGGGCTATAGATACAGTAATCAAATTATTAAACCCTAATGATGAAGTAGTTGCGTGTAATGATTTGTATGGTGGTACTTATCGTCTATTCAGGCGCGTATTTGAAAAGTATGGCATCAAATTTCACTTTGTTCCTATGGACAATGCAGAAAATATCCGTACTTATATGAATAAAAATACCAAATTAGTTTGGATAGAAACCCCTACCAATCCTCTGCTAAATATCATTGATATTCAGGAAGTTGCTAATATATCTCGCGAGTTTGGGGCTTTACTGGCGGTAGATAATACGTTTGCTTCTCCTTATTTGCAGACTCCCTTAGATTTGGGCGCAGATATAGTCATGCACTCTGTAACCAAATACATTGGGGGACACTCCGACGTAATTATGGGCGCATTGGTTATGAATAAGGAAGACTTAGCCCAGCAGTTTGCTTTTCTACAAAATGCTTGTGGGGCAGTTCCCGCTCCTCAAGATTGTTTTTTGGTATTGAGAGGTATCAAAACGCTACATTTGCGTATGGAGGCTCACTGTAAGAATGGCGAAAAAATAGTCAATTACAAAATAGTCAATTACTTGATTAATCACCCAAAGATAGATAAGGTATGGCATCCCGGCTTACCTACTCACCCCAATCATGACATTGCTAAAAAACAAATGAAAGGATTTGGGGGGATGTTATCGTTTACGCTCAAAGATGATAGTATCGAACAGGCTATTCGTGTGATGGAAAGTTTCAAACTTTTCTCTTTGGCGGAGTCCTTGGGAGGCGTAGAGTCTTTGTGTGGACACCCCGCTACGATGACCCATGCAAGTATCCCGAAGGCTGAAAGAGAAAAGGCTGGATTAAAGGATTCTCTTATTCGTTTGAGTATAGGAATAGAAGATGCTGATGACCTAATCGCAGATTTGGAACAAGCCTTAGCGCAGATTCATATCTCTCTACCAAACTAATGTCTATGATTATAGAAAATCCCAAAGAGAAAGCAAAGAAGGCTTATTTAGAAAACAAACAACTATTTGAAAGGCTAAAACGCAAAAAGCCTAAAAACTTAGATGATGTTTTCCACGAGTTGCATGAGGAGGCATTTGAGCAAATAGATTGTCTGACCTGTGCAAATTGTTGTAAGACTACAAGCCCCATTTTTTATGAAAGAGATATTGAACGTTTGGCTAAATATTTGAAAATAAGACCTGTTGAGTTTATTCAGCAATACCTGCATATAGATGAGGACAATGACTATGTACTCAATGTAGCTCCGTGTCCGTTCTTAGACTCAGATAATTATTGTACCGTCTATGATGCCCGCCCCACTGCTTGTAGAGAATATCCGCACACCAATCGCAAGCGCATGATACAGATTTTGGATTTGACCCTGAAGAATGTAGAAATTTGCCCTGCTGTTTTTTGGATAGTAGAACAGTTCAAAGAAAGACAAGAGTTCTAATAAATAATTGCGCTTGAGTTTCTGAATTCCAAACGAAATCTTTAGGTTACCTATTTAAGATTTTGAAAAATAATTAATTGATTATAAGCTATTTAATTTAGTTAAATCAAATAATTTAATTTTTTTTTCAAAGTCTTTATGGAATTATGCCCTTGCCCTCATCTTTCTAATAAACAATTCAGAATCATAAACTCAAATTTTTTTAATTATGAAAACCTTAAAATCATTTTTTATAAAGTTACTGTATATAAACATTTTTTTCTTGTTTATATGGGCGTGTCAGGGTAGCAAAGAAGCTAATAAGAATACTCAATCTTCAAACCAATCTGGAGAAGTTTTAGACAAAGTAGCCACAGAAGAACCTATGCCTATTAATGATGGTGATATAGCTACAAAACCTGTTAGCCCTAATCAGACGCTGAACGCTCCCACTAATGATTTATATAATATGGGAAATCAATCCCGAATGATGAAAGAAAAAAGTACAGGAGAAGGGAAAAAAATGAAGGAATCAGAAAGACAAGTTCCAAGACCAAAAGATGAGGAAAGCAATAAATTTAACACAGAAGAGTACAGTAAAATTATTGAAAATCAATTCCAAAATCCTAAAAATGCACCACTATCTACTTTTTCTATAGATGTAGATAAAGCATCGTATGCCAATAGCCGTCGCATGATAGAAAGCGGACAACTGCCTTACAAAGATGCAGTAAGAATTGAGGAATTTGTCAATTACTTTGATTATGAATATCCTAACCCGACAGGAGAGCATCCTTTTTCTATCATCACAGAGGTATCTTCTTGCCCTTGGAATCCTGAAAATCAGTTAGTTCATATAGGCATTCAAGGGAAAAAATTGGACTATGACAAGCTCTCTCCCTCTAATTTGGTATTTTTGATAGATGCTTCTGGCTCTATGTCAGACAATAACAAATTACCCTTACTCAAATCCTCTCTAAAACTTCTGCTCAATGAGTTGGGTGAAAGAGATAGAATTGCGATTGTAGCCTACGCAGGTGCGGCAGGTTTGGTATTACCCTCTACACCAGCAACAGACAAGTCAAAGATAATCAAGGCATTAGATGACTTAGAAGCAGGCGGTTCTACCGCAGGTGGCGAAGGAATCTTACTTGCTTACAAAGTAGCCAAAGATAACTTTATCAAAGAAGGTAACAATCGCATTATTTTGGCTACTGATGGGGATTTTAATGTAGGCGTTTCTTCTACTTCGGAGTTGGTGAGATTAGTGGAAGAAAAAAGAAAAGAGGGTGTTTATTTGACCTTGTGCGGTTTTGGTATGGGCAATTACAAGGACGACAGAATGGAAGAAATAGCTAAAAATGGGAACGGAAATTATTTCTACATAGACAATATTAATGAAGCTAAAAAAGTGTTTGTCAAAGAGATGAGAGCCACACTATTTACGATTGCCAAAGATGTCAAAATACAAATTGAATTCAACCCTAACAAAGTTCAGGCATATCGCCTTATTGGTTATGAAAACCGCATGCTCAAAGATGAGGATTTTAATGATGATAAGAAAGACGCTGGAGAATTAGGCGCGGGGCATACCGTAACTGCGCTTTATGAAATCATTCCCGTAGGCATAAAGTCTGATTATCTCAAGAGTGTAGATGCTTTGAAATATCAAAATAACCAAAATACAAACGTCTCAAATTCAGACGAAATGATGACAATCAAATTCCGCTATAAAAGACCAAGCGAAGACACAAGCAGGCTTATTGCTCATGTATTAAAGTCAAAAATAGAAAAATTGGAAAATACAAGTGATAATTTTCGCTTTTCTGCCTCAGTTGCCGAATTTGGTTTGTTATTGAGAGAATCAGAATTTAAGGGCAAAGCCAATTATAACCAAGTCATTAGCATAGCTAAAAACTCAAAAGGTAAAGATAATGAGGGCTATAGAGCAGAATTTATCAGATTGGTAGAAGCCTGCCAAATGATGAAAGGAGAAAAAACTCAAGAGTAAAGTTGGTGAGCAGACAAGTAAAAAATAATGGAGTATTTTATTTGAAAACAAAAAACCCAACTACAAAGAAGTTGGGCTTTTTCATCTATATTACTCTATCTTTTTGAATTATTCTTCTTATAACATTGCGCCTGTGTATTGAAAAAGTTTAAAAGTGATACGTCAATCATTAATTTTAATGAGAGAACACAGGCACAATCTTATAAATATATCTACATATATTTGATTGTCTATTTTGTTAATACAAATGTAAGGTAGCTCTTTTAAATCACCAAAAAATTACTATATTTTTTTCAAAAGTTCTTTTTAAAATACAATTTATAATAAGAAAATTGATAAAAGGCATTATTTTATTTGAAATTTAAAAATCAATAAATCAATTACATATAAAATCATTTGAAAAATTATATAATAATATTAGAATAATCCTATATCAAAAAAATATAATTAAGGCATTGTCATCTAACCATAAGATTAAAAAAAATACAAGTAAGGTTTTTAGTAATAAAAGTAAAAAAATAAGCCAAACAAGATGGTATATAAGTACATAAAAATAGCCTTACCAATCCTCTAAGGATTAATAAAGCCATTACCTCATTTTAGGCTAATTACTTAGTGCGTAACTGCCTCATCACTTAATATCATTCCCCCCTTCAATCTGATGATTCTTTGTGTTTTTTTGGCAAGTTCTAAATCGTGGGTTACTAATACTAAGGTAGTTCCCGTTTCTTTGTTCAACTCAAATAGCAGATTTTGTATTTTTTCACTTGTTTCATTGTCCAAGTTACCTGTTGGCTCGTCTGCAAAAAGGATTTGTGGACGATTAGAAAATGCTCGTGCGATACATACTCTTTGTTGTTCTCCGCCTGAAAGTTGAGTAGGGTAATGGTCGTATCTTTCTACTAAGCCTACTTTTTCTAAGAGTTCCATCGCTCTTTTTTGAGTATTTTTTTCGCCACGAAGTTCCAATGGTACCATTACGTTCTCGATAGCGGTCAGTGTGGGTAATAG
>JALOMS010000503.1 GCA_025455345.1 Thermoflexibacter sp.
AAAAAAGAGAATTCCCAAGAATCATACTCTTAAAAGAACGATTCTTGAACTGAAACTATTTGATTAATAAGCCAAAGCACTGATAAATACTACATTTTTTGCAAGCTAAACTGATACTTTTTTTCACCTTGCTTAAAGCTATAAGTAAGATTTTCCTTTTGGAAAGTAAGCACTTCCAACACCGTTATTTTCTGGTTCTCTTTAATCACAAGCGCATTGCCCATGTTTTTAATTTCCCATTCAAAATTAGAATCCGAGCCTAATTCTTTGTTTAGGTAGTTCACCATTCCCTTTCCACCTGCTAAAAATTTGATTTCCAACTGATTCTGAAAACTAAAAACATCTGTTGCTTCGTTATTAATTTGACTATTTTGTATGCGCCAAACCGTTCCTGCAAGCGTATTTTCACTTAGCTGAATGTTATTATTATCTGCCTGATATTCATTTTTTTGGCAAGAGCCAATAGAAAAGAGAATTGCCAATGAAGCAAAAAAGAACAAGATTGATTTTTTCATAGTTTTAGGATTTTTGGGATTTTTAATTGGTGATATATACTTGAATATCTCTGTAAACTGTACCTACGCGTGTGCGTATGCCTGCGATAGTGCGCCACTCGTCTATCCGCAATGTGATGACATAACTTCCTGTTTGAGAGGGAGTTTGCCATATAAGTTCTCCTGAATTTGCGTTAATTGAGAGCGTACAGTTATTGCAAGCAGTTCTATCGGGGGTGCTATATCCCTCTATGCGCGTGGCAACATCTCTGAAAGGAGCGTCAATGGCAAAAGTAATTTGGTCATTATCAGGGTCTTTCACGATATTATTTAATTGGAGTGGAGAGCCTACTTTGGCAAAAATGGCAACATTTTTATCCTCAAAAACTACGGAATTATTACTTTGGCTTACCGAGAGTAAGGATTCTATGTAAAAAGGAACATTCACCGAGTTAGGAATATTGGCAGTATTAGGATTGCGGTTGCGGATTCGAACCCCAATGCGATAGAAAGCACCGCTTAAAAAAGGAATTCCCTCATTATCAAGTGTATAGGTTGTGCTGTAAATACCTTTGATAGTCCGCTCCGCCAAAGGACTACTTGGGTTGAACATCTCTGTTTTGCCCAGTTTTACATTTTTTAAAACCCCATTGACAGACATTTCTACCTCTTGGTCTATGGGAACACCTGCACGGTCAAAAAAGATATGTGCCGAAAATTCGTACACATTCCTCTCCAATTGTTTGTAAGCAATGAAGCCTCCAATGATGTGAGTTGCATTTGCAAGAAATCCATTTCCTGCAAATAAGAATAACAATAAGATAAATTTTTTCATGTTTTAGAAGATGAATAATATGATTTCAACAAATAGTTATGCAATATAGTTGCAAAGGATTAGATTAAAATCTTTGAAGTTTGTAATTAATTTTTCAATACTTAAGATTATATTGAGTCGCTTTTAGCTTCTATGTAATAAATTCTAATTTTTATACCTTATAAGAATGAAAACAATATTATTCCATACCTTTTTTTGCTGTATTTACTTCTTACTTGGATTTGTATTTATTTTCCAATCAAATGCTCAAAAAATAGGTGAAATAAAGAATCACTTTGGCAGACCTACGATTTTTGTGAATGGTCAGCCCCAAGTTCCTGCTTTCTATGCACTTACGCACGCTACGGGCGGTCGTTGGTCGTGGGAGGAAGTACCTGCGCGCAATCTCAAAAACTTTGCAGATATTGGTTTTCGCCTTTTTCAGGTGGACTTGTATTTTGAAGATATTTGGTATAAAAATTCAGACACGCTGGACATAGATAAGGCGCAAAGACAAGTCAGAGGTGTTTTAGCCCAATGCCCCGATGCCAATGTGGTGATTCGCATACACGTGAATGCGCCCTTTTGGTGGAACGAGGCAAATAAGGACGAATGTACGCAATTTGCTGATGGAGAGGTAGATGAAAGCCTAAAAGCAGGTCCTCCGTTCCACAATGAGGAGTACGACATCAATCGTTCTTTGCGGGCAAGTCTTGCTTCTGAAAAATGGAAGGTAGAAGCAGGGCAAAAGTTGGTAGAGTTTTGCAAGAAACTCTCTAAAACGGCAGAGGGGAAATCGGTAGTAGGTATGCACGTTTCTGGTGGTATTTACGGAGAGTGGCACTATTGGGGGTTTATCAAACATGACCCTGATACGGGCAAAGCGATGATACAATATTTTCGTAATTGGTTGAAAAACAAATATAAAACGAATGAAAATTTGCAAAAAGCATGGAAAAGTAATGCTTTCTCTTTTGAAAATGTTACTGTTCCCAATGTGGAAGAAAGGCTAAAAACGCAGGACGGTATTTTTAAAGACCCTGCCCAAGAACAGCGTGTGATAGATTATTTTACAGCGCAACAGCAAGTGGTGGCAGATGACGCAATTTATTTTTGCAAAATAGTCAAAGAAAATTGGGGAAGACCCTTATTTACAGGTATTTTCTATGGGTATCTTCACATGACTTTCAACAGACAAACCGTAGGTGGACATTTATTTATCAAGGAGATTTTAGAAAGCCCTTACATAGATTACCTTGCGGCACCCCAAACTTATTGGGAAAAAAGCAGGAAAATAGGTGGGTCAGGCAACTCGCGCGGCATTATTGAGTCAACCTTGTTGCATGGGAAACTGTGGCTTGACGAGATAGACAATGGCTACCTGCACCCTGATACTTCTACTGATAATATTCGCTATAAAGAACGCTATAACCCTGAATATGAAGCTGTTATTAGACGTAGTGCATTGCTACCTTATCTGAGAGGCATAGGTTTTTGGTATTACGATTTTGGCTTGCAAAAAGGTTTTGGTTGGTGGGACAATGCCAAGTATTTGGCAAATATGAAGGCTGAGAGAGATTTATTCATGCAAAGATTATCAGTGCCTTATCGCTCTGAGGCAGATGTTTTGTACGTATGGAGTCAAGATGCGTTTTACTACATGAAATCTGCGTGGTCGCCAATTTCCATGAATATTTTAGACCACTCTGCCGAGCAAGCTCTTCGTTCTGGTGCCGTAGGCGACCATGTCTATGATTTGGATTTGGAAAAGGTAAATATTGACCAGTATAAAGCCGTTATTTTTATGAATGTCTTTAAACTTACTGAAAATCAGAAAAATTTCATCAAAAAGAATATTGCTAAAAATAACCGAACCCTGATATGGAACTACCTCACAGGTTATACTGACGGCAAAAGTTTAAACCCAGCATTTGTAGAGCAACTGACTGATTTTAAAATCAATAGAATTACATCTCCCAATAAACCGACGGTCAAATTTGCCAATCCAGAAGTGAGCTATTCGCTTGACGCAGAGCTAAATCCACTGTTTGAGATTGTGGACAGCAAAGCGCAAACTCTGGCACAGATACCAGCAACTAAGCAAGTAGTAGTGGCAAAGAAAGAGCTAAAAAATTATAAATCAGTGCTTTGTACGCTTCCTCTCAATGAATTTGCTGTGTTTAGAACCATATTTGAGCAAGCAGGTTGTCATATTTACAATTCCCAAGATAACTTTGTGTATGCCAATTCGGGACTGCTATTGGTGCATAGTGCCGTCGCAGGAGAGAAAAAGATTGTACTTAAAAATGGTAAAATATTGAATATCAACATAGAACGAGCAGGAAATATCCTCATCAATACTGATACGGGAGAGGTACTGATGAAGTAGATGATTGATTGAGAAAACTAATAAGCAAGCTATTTCCTTATTAGTTTTATATTGTATTTCGCCAATTATTTGGGAATTACTTGCAACTCATCAAAGGCTACTTTCTGCTCGCCGCAAACTCTTAAGGCTATGTTATTGATAGTCAAGTAATCTTTAAGCTCAAAACTATCTACCAGAAAATTATTTACAAAGTATTTTACAGCACTGCCTCTGATTTCAATTTTCTGAATTACAGAAGGAGAATTTTCATTACTTATAATATTTGTAGATTTGAAATCTCCTATATAAGTATAGGTACTATTTTCGTAGATATTGTATCTTGCTTTGCCGTTATTTTGATATTCAAAAGTATAGTGATTGCTATCATCTTGCCAGAGCATCAGTCCAAACCCATCTGTCAATCCATTGATATGGCGCATTTTCAGTATAATATCGATATCAGAACCCGATTCTATGGGGTATGATTGGGGTAAAGCCGCCCAATTACAAAAATCTTTTGT
>JALOMS010000504.1 GCA_025455345.1 Thermoflexibacter sp.
TTCAATAACTTACCTTCTCCACAGCCCAAGTCCAACACACGTTTTGCGCCTGATTGCACCAACTTTTCCAATGCTTTCTGCAAACGCTGTTCGTGCAAAGATTGCTTTCTTACTTTGATGGCTATTTGTTCTTCTGTTTGTAAATCCTCTTCTGTATCTTGCTCTATTTCAGCCAATTCATCTTTCATTAAGATTTCAAATGCCTGCTTAGTCAGATGTCCAATGTGCTTTAAGTATCTTCTTGTAATTAACTCTTTTTCAGGGTGTTGCGTAAGCCATTCTCTACCTTTTTCTAATAGTTTTTCTACTTCATGTTTATCCACAAAATAGTGCTTGTCATTGTCCAGCACAGGAATTAGGATATAAAGGTGCGATAACAAATCCTGCAAGCGGATTTGGTGTTTTAGCTTCAAAGTAAAATACCTGCTCTGCCCCCAAGTAGGAATTTTATCATCTAAAAGATAGTTTTCTAACTCTATTTCATAGCCCAAAGGCGCAAAAAGTCGGCGAATGAGCGATTCTCCTCCTCTGGCAGAAACTACGGAAATGACTGCTTCCAAAGGCAATTTTTCATTGACAAGTTCAGGTTTGTCCCTGCACGTGCCGTTCATTGCCGTTCCAAATGCCTTAGAAATGGCATTGCTCATAAAAGAGGAAGCGGTATAGGGGCGGTCGTTCACGTAGTGTTCTAAGACAAAACCTTCTCCCGCAGGGAATTTGTTGCTCCTTACCAAGCCAATAGGGTCAATGTCAATCAGTAAGGCAATGGTGCAACGTTCTTGGGTAGCTTCGGGATAAAAAATATGGGCAACACCTGCCGAAAGTTCCACAGATTGGACTTTGGCAGGGTGCTTGTAAAACAAGTAACCCAAATCGGTAGCGGGCTGATGGGTCGTCGTAATGGTGAGTAGCATGGGTATTTGATTGAATTGATTGATATTTATAAATTCTATTCTTCGTCAAAGTTACTATTTTGCTCCTTCATTTTCAAAAAAGTTTCCCCAAAATACTATGCTCAAATAAATCCAAAACAAGGAAAATAAGATATGCACGATGGTTTCAAATACTTTTCCACGCCACAGTTTGGGAGAATAAACAAAGAATTGGAAGAACAGTCTGATAGTCCAAAAAATACCAAGCCCCAGCGAAATTCGTTTTCCTAATGCTGTATTAGTCAGCTCATTAGCAGAAGTAAAACAAAGCAATCCAATCAACAGAATCACTAATGCAATGAAAAAAGTGTGTACTTTCATCATTTGGCGATTGATGAGGCTTAGGGGTTTTAGTTCTTCCTCCCAATGGAAATATTTGGGAAAAATCGTATGTACTAATGCCAGCACAATCAGTATTGCTCCTATAATCTTAAAATGTATTTCCATCTTTCTCTAAAACAAATGTTGATAAAAAAGGAGTTAGCTTTATTTCTTGCTTGATATTCAACTTTGCACTTCTAAAAATATGTAGCCATGATTGCTTTGAATAGAAGTGAAAAAAGCCAAGATTATATACTAAAAAATTTGGTAAATCTCTTAAATGTTCTGTTATAAAAATTTGTCCATCTAATTTAACAATTCTTGCTAATTCCTTAAAAAACAAAATACGTTCCTTTGTGTCCCTAATTTCATGTGCTGAAAAAATAACAAAAACTTTGTCAGCAACCTCATTGGCAAGGGGAAAAGCGTCTGTCTGGATAGATTGGGTATGGGGGTAAGGTGGGTAGGCTTTTCTTGCTCTCTGAATAGAAATTTCTGTGTGTTTGGCAGGATTATAAAAGTCAAATACTTCTAAATGAGCCAATTTGAATTTTGTTTTTAACATTGCGCTTGTTTCATCAAAACCTGCATTTACATTGACAATGAAAGTTTTAGCATTTTCAGCTTGTATCCATGCAAAATTATAAAGTCCAGAAAGGTCATAAATATACCAAGAAGCAAGGAGGGAAAGGAGAGTAGTTACAAAAATAGCAATGCAGATAAAATAGGTAACATATTGATAATGAGAGTCTAAAAAGGTAGAGATAATTAAAAATACAGCAATTGCTAAGGTAGCTAATGTATAAAAGTGCCAGTTAAAGCGAATAATATTCCAAACTCCTTGGAATGGTTTTCTTACGTTTTCCATTTTTCTATTTTCCCTTTTTTCCAATAATAAGGAATATTTTTGATAATAAAGGCATTTGCCAATACAGGATTTTTGATAGGTAGGGTTTCTAAAAATGAAAAATGATAATCTTCTACATTAATCGGCGCGGGAGTCCAGTTTTCTCTCACACCTTCTATGATGAGAACTTGTTTTTTATCAGCAAGATAGGTAAAGGTGAATGGTAAGGGACCCGCAAATCGCCTTGCCTCTTTCCAATCGGCAAAAGGAGAATTTTCAGGCAAATTTACTTTTTCTACTTCTTCGCCTTTATTAGTCATTTTTACGTAAAAATCTGATTTTATTGATTTTATCTCACTGAAATTATCTTCACTTTTTTGTGTAATATCTGTGGTGGTGTATTGGTAATGTGTAAAGATATTTCCCAAAAACTCCATTTTCTTCTTGTCTGTTTCAGATTTTAAAATGTACAGCCCTCTCAAATTTTTGCCTTTCTGGTTGGTATAGCGTACAAAAATTCTGTACCCTATCAAGAAAAAGTCATTCCCCACCCATGAGGGTAAGCCCTTGGGTCTTAAACCCTTAGTCTGCACCATTGCTACGGCTATAAAGGCATATTTATCTTTAAAAATATCTAATTGCAAACATTCAGGGATTAAGTTTTCCAACTCTTCCTTTGGCACAGTAAAGGTTAAAACAAGCGAACTATCAAAAAACGCCTCTACTGCAAAGGGGTGATTTTGGAGGAAAGAAGTAGGATTTGGGTTGATTTTGAACTCGTTATAATAAACCAATATGATAAACAAAAAAGCAAAAACAGCATTCATCTGTCCCCAAAGCAATAAATCAGGAACAAGAAAAAACTCTATTACATTCATCGTTGCTACTATTACCATTTGTATCACTGCACTCACACGACTAAAAACGCCACTCACGACCCATAGAGCCATTAGGATTTCTGCCAAACCAATGAGTACAGTGAATAGTCTGGCATGGTCTTCTCCTAAAATGCTTGCTACAATTTGTTCGTGTCTTGGTACAAGATTCAATACTTTGCAAACTAATCCATTGACAAGCCAAATAGTAGCGATTAGGTACGTAAAAATTTGATGTATTTTCAACATAATATGTGTTGTACTGACAACTCTCTTTCCATCTACTACTTACTTACGAATATAAATCTCTTGGCTTCCATTTGCATACATTGTAAATAAAGTGTCTTGGATTATTTTAAATTTACTTTCATGACTTTCAAAATTATTATTAGGCATTTTCATGTTTATATAAAGTACATCATTTTCATTAAACCATGTGATATCCATTTCCTGTAAAGCTTTATTATTTGGAGAAATATTTGCCAAAAATATTTCTGCTCTACCTTTATCCCTGAAAATAATTATACCATTCTTTATGCTTTTGGGTGTTATATCTTTTCCATATTCATCTGTTTTTTTAAGTAATTGCCATTTTCCTATAAGTGTAGGATTATATTCTTTTTTTAATACTCTTTCAGCAAAATATTTATTAAGCTCGACTTCAGTAGAATTACTAATTTTAGTTAAAAAAATTGTTGAAGTTTGAACTATGGAGTCTCCTACTATAAAATAGGCTGTCATTTCTAATTGCTTACCATTCTTACTTATAGTTCCTTTACAAGGAATTTCTAATAAATTGTTATAAAATATAATTGCTTTTATGCTATCTTTTGTTATTCCTCCTTGTAATTTATGAAATATGCTTTGATTTTCATAGATAGCACCTATTGCCATAGAATTTGTTGTTTGAATAGTTGCAATTATTTTCTTATTTTGCCAAGTTCCTTGATAAGTGCCATTTAATTGGGAATAATGAGTAGAAAATAAAGAAATAAAAAGCAAAGTAAACAATAATATTTTCATAGTTTTATTCAAGTAATTGTGCAAATTAAATCGATACCATAGTATGCTCTTTAGGATATGCAAGTATTTGATAATGAACTAAAACGCTAATTAGATTTCATTAAATATTCGTTCTTACCGTTAAAACGGTAAGCTATCGCAACGGCGAACCGTGATTATGAATGTAAACCCACCGTTTTACGGGCGCAATGCAA
>JALOMS010000505.1 GCA_025455345.1 Thermoflexibacter sp.
ATCAAGTCTTCCATAGAGGTTTTCTCCATTTCCGTAATAAATTCGCTCCAGACTTTGTCGGGTACGCTCGAATATTGTTTTTTCATAATGTCCATCATCTGACTGACAGATGCTTTAAATATAGCCTGAGAACCAGACACTTCCAACATCTTCTTGACTGCTTTTTTATAGTCATCGCTTATCTCCTGCGCCAAAGACAGATGGGTCAAGGATATACACACAAATAGGCAAAAAATTATTTTTTTCATATAGTTTTTGGATTTTTTTGGGCTAAGATGGTAAATAAATCTATCTAAAACAAGATTTTAGATGAGTTCTTGGAAGAATGAGGGTAATCCTGCTTTTAATCTTTACAAACTGACTCTGTCTTTCAACCGCTCATAAATAGCAATACTTTCGGCGATGATTTGGGTTACGACCTGCTCTGGCGTAAAACCCGCTTGCATTTTGCTTTTCAAAAAGTCATTATATGGCACTTCGTTGTGAATGAGTTTATTGCGGAGTTTATAAATTAGTTCTGAAACCAAGACTTGTTGTTCTTCTTTGGTTTTGTTAGCGTCTATAAATGACAATAATTCGTTAGGAATTCCAACTTTATCAATAGTAAAGTAGATGTAAAACTTATGAGAAAAAACTTCTTCTTTTTCTTCAGCCTTCTTATAATTTTTCATTGTAGCTTTGATTATTGGCTGTGAGGCATAATACGCTGATTGCCATTTTTCTTCTATTGCTTCCTCTAAATTCATAGCTTGTTCTAAAACTACTTGTCTGTGCTGTTCCAAATAATTCAATGCCTTTTCTAATTGTGTCTTTGAGAAGATTTGATTAGGAAAATATTGGAATAATTCTTGCAAACGGCGGTCTTTGGCAAAGCGGCGCAAATCTCCGTAGTCTTTGATAGATAGCGCAACAAAATCATCTTCGCCAATTACTTTGGGAACTTTCTGAATCGTTTTTTTACCTGTCTTTTCATCAATAATTTCCCTTTCCAAAATTTTTATTACTTCATCACCATCTTCATCTTTTGCTTTTTCAAATATTTGGGCTACTTTTCCATTTGTATTGGCAACTTTTACAGACATTTCAACAAAGGTATCTAAGAAAGATGCTAAATCTGCCAAATTAAATCTTTCTATTGATGTAATTTCTACTCCCCCTTTTTGCTTAAATTCTTTGTTATTTGCCAACTCGGTAGCGGCAAGCCACAATACCCTGTCTTTGTGTTCCTCAAAGCGCAAAAGTTTTTCAGTTTCTAAAATTTCATCTCTGTATTTTTTTAGAGCTTTCCCTTTTTTTATTATTACCTCATCTTTGCTTGTATTCCACTCATCTATACTTAATTTGAACTCTTTTACCGCTTTTTCTTTATCATTCAAAACCGCTTTCTCAAATTGTGTCATCTCTGACTCTTCAAAAGCATTTTTGGTAGTGTCTTTGGAACGGTGCATTTTGTAATGTCTTGGGAATGTATAAAAATTTTGTTTGTCTTCATTTTTCCAAAGATTCAGTGCATACCAAACATTGTCTTCTGGTTTCAAATTTACTCCTTTTGATGTAAGAGCCTCAATAATAGCATCTTTGAATAGACCTGCTGGCAATGCAATAGGAATCTTATAATCGTTAGTAGGGTTAGGTTTCTCATAATTTTTATTAGGCTTAACAGAGTTTTGATAAGTAAAGCTGAACAAATAGCCATAATTATCAGCAACTTGCTCATTTTTCAAGATTTTTGAAATATTGAATCGCTTAGGATATTTCTCAAAAAATTCTTCTAAGTCATTCCATGTGTCTATGTTTTGTAACTCTGTTATTTGCTGTTCTTCAAATACAGCTTTCAAAGCATTTTTATCAAAATTCCCCAAATATTCTTGCAGTTGTTTTTGTACCTTGCCTTTTTCTTTTTTGTCATAATTTCTTAGATAGTCAGAGCCTATTTGGTTAGTAAAAAAGGTTATCAAGTCTATTTTCTGATAAACCTCAATAAAGTATTTTTTTCTCTCTCCCAGATATTTCTCATAGAAAGAAAATAAGGTATGAAAATCCTTTGGTTTTACTTGCTCTATAAAAGGGTGCTTACCCAAACCACTATAAAAACCTAATTCATTGAAAAAATGGTCTATCAAATTGCGATTTAAGGAGAAATAAGCAAGCATTTCTTGCAAACGGTCGTAATGCTGGTTATTGGGTTTGCCATCATTTTTCTTATTTCCATCTGGTTTTTTCAAAAATACAAGGTCTTTGGCGAGCCACTGAGCTATGTCTCCTGCTTTTAGTGTGCGTGTTTTTATTTCTCTATCTTCATTTTCTGCTCTTTCCTTATCCTCTTTTTTGCGGTTGTTTATAATTTTTATTTTGTGCAGTCTTTCCTTAGTTTAATTTTTCAGGTAGTCAATAAAGAATAATGCTTTGTAATGATAGCTATTTTGTTGGAAACCAAGTAAATACTCTTTGATGTCATCTGGGAGATAGTGCCATTTCAAACCTTTAAAGTCCGTATCTAATTTGGCTTGTAAGCGCATACGGCGTTCCCCCATTTCTGCTAATTCAATCTCTGTATAAGGCAAATCCACTTTTACCTTACCTATTTTCATGTCTTTGTTCTCTTTGCCTTTCAGTCTTTTTTTGTAAAAATCTGGTGGCAAAACTACGGGTTCTACCTTATTTTCTTGAAAGGCTTTGACAAACTTACGATACAAACCAACGTATTTACTGATAAAGATTTGTGTAGGAGAGGTTTTGTCTGTTGCACTATTTTTAGGATATAAGTACGAGTACAAAAGTAAGTTAGATAATTCGTGAACGCTGATAACTGCATCAGGAGGAAGATTCATTTTCCCTTCTTCCTCTTTTTTAGAAACCCCTACTTTGAAGTACACTCGATTACCTGAAATATTGTAATGCGGAGAGTATTGGGTCATTTGCCCTTCTTCCAAAGGGTTAGTTTCTGGATTAGGTGCATTATTAATAGTCCAAGTTGGTTTTTTCTCCCAATATTCACTCAATTTGTCAAAAACATGAATTTCTTTGAGTAAATAGCGGTCTGTAAGCTCTCCTATAATCTTTGCCTCGTATTTTTTATTTACTACTTTGCCCACATACAACTGAAAACGAATATCTGGTAAAGCATTCGTATCGTCTAAGTAGCGTAAGATAAAATAGGGAAGTCGGTCGTCATAACGCTTGCTAATCGCTACTTCTTCTACTTTTTCCGCATCAAAACCCGCCTTGTATGTAATGGTGTGTTGGAAATATGCCTTGTCGTTATCAGATAGCAAATCATAAAGCAAGGCAGGACAGCGGCGCAACTCTCCCAACATATCCAAAAGGACATCAGAACTTTCTAAACGTGGCTGTGGAAGTAAACAGCAGTGATGTGTATAAAATGCCCGCACTGCTCTAAAATTTTCATTGCTTGTATTTTTCAACCCTTTGATACTACTAAGAAATAGGTTGGCTTGTTTTTTTTCTAAGAAAAGACAAGTAAAATAAATGAGTCCCCAATCAGAAAAAACTTCTTGTGGCTTATCAATATCTTCCCAAAATGGGGATAAAAGACTGTATTTTTGAATGTATTTGTATTGATTTTTGCCTATTTCGGGGTATTTGCGGTTGGCGATTTCTCTTTGTTTTGAGCCTTCATCCCCTAACCATGCTAAGAAACGTATCTTTAAACTATCCAAATCTATTGAAAGAGTGGCGTTTTCAGACTTAGAAAAATCAATCACTTGTTCTCTCCAATGACTATTGGCGTTTCTTTCTTTATTAAGTCTTTGCAGAGAATTATTTAAAAGTTTCCAAATTATATCTATCTGATTTTCTCTTACATCAGCGTCATCACTTATAAAGACTCGCAAAAAAGGAAAGTGAGATACTAAAAAGTTAGCAGCAAATTTACGCTCTTTGGTTTTTACTTTTAGAGGATTGAACAAATTATCTATTGCGGATGGTAAACTTCCTTCTCCTACATCACTTTTCCCCAACCTCTCATTCACTTCATTGATTATCAAGTACGCATTGTGCTGTGCGGTATTGAGGAAAGCACCGAAAAGTGCCTTTTGTGCGGGATTGCTGTTCTCTGCCATAGTAGAAAAAAAAATTAAAGGTGAATAATACACAAAGTTTATTAAAAAAATGGAAAACTCCAAATATTTTTAACAAAAATTTAACAAAAAAATTAGCACTTTTTT
>JALOMS010000506.1 GCA_025455345.1 Thermoflexibacter sp.
AGAAGGCAAGGGGAGTAGTTTTTTCTTTACAATCAATAAAGGTTATTCTAAATAAATTGTCAAAATATTTTGTATAAGGCTTAGGACTTGTCAATGGGATTTGTATTGGGTTGTTCTAATGACTCATTCGCTACCACAACAGGTAAAACAAAAGTAAATACGCTTCCTTTACCTTTTTCACTATTTACAGTAATCTTACCGCCATTTTTCTCTAAGAAATCTTTGCACATTAATAAGCCAATTCCTGTCCCTTTCTCTTTTTCAGTTCCATCTCTATTTACTTTTTCGCCCAAAACAAATAGCTTGTCCAACAGTTCTTTTGGCATACCTATTCCGTTGTCTATAATTTGGGTATAAACCTGCCCATTAACTTCAGCACATTCTACCCTAATTTCTCCATTTTCTTTAGTAAATTTAATTGCATTGGAGAGTAGATTGCGAACTACAAAATAAAGAATATTCTGGTCTGATTGAACTCTTATCTCTCTATCAATACGATTATGAATAGTTATTCTTTTTTTATATGCCTCATAATGAAATAGACTTATGGTATCTTCAGTAACATCAAACAAATTTATATCTCTCAATTCTATCTTTATCCCTTCTGTCTGTGTCAAAGCCCACTCTAAAAGATTATTGGTTAGGTTTGAAATATTTTTAATAGATTCATTGAGTTGCAATAAAAGGTCTTTGATTTCTTCTTTGCTTAAACCCTCCGAGTAGGTCATCAAAATATGAATAAAGCCTTTAAGTGTGTTAAAAGGACCTCTTAGGTCATGAGCAATAATAGAAAAAAACTTGTCTTTGATGTGATTCATGCGCTTTAGCTGATTTTCAGATTCTACAATTTGCTGATTGAATTTTACAAGAGCTATGTTTTTTTCAGTAATTTCTTGATTTTGAAGGTTTAAAAATGTAAAACTTTCTTGCATTTTTTTTATCATTAATGCCAAATGCTCTGACATTTTTGCCATCTCATCTTTGCCGCTAAGTTTGATGATTGGCACGTTTTTATCAAAGTTACTTTGTATTATGTGCCTAAGCATATTAGAGATAGCTAAGATAGGCTTCGTAAATCTACTTGCTATAAGAATACTTAATAAAACACTAATAAACAGCATGATAAAAATTACCATCCAAAAAGTATTCATCAACTCATCTATGATTTCTGCATGAATCACGTCAAGATATTTCAAAGTTTCTATGAGGTATATTTCTATCTTATTACTTTGAATACGGAGCGATAAGGTAAGTCCTGTGTCTGTATTCTTTCCAATTTTTTGCTCAAGTGTAATTATTTTATCAAAACAATTTTGGTAACTATCCAATAGAGAAAGTATTTGCCTATTATTTTTAAATTGAGATAGTAGCAAAGTGATTTCTCTATTGAATCGCGTGATGGAAATAGAATCATGTCGAATAATATAATCCTTTTCCCATCTTCTTAAGGTAAGTATCTGGCTAAGACTCATTATATTACTTGCCTCCAATTGGTGGGCATATTGGCGCATTTCCCCTTCTAATCCAGCGTCTTTAAATCCTCGATTAAAGGTGGTTTCTATTAAATCCTCGAAGATAAGTTCATAATTATCAAGCAGTAACATGAGTGTATCTAACCTATGACTAAAATTTACTTTTTTAGAAAGAGGATACTCTTTAAGCAATTTTAGATTTTGGTGAATAGAAGCAACAGTCTCACGCCTTTTAGAGAGTATATTACTTTCCTTTTTTTCAAAAAAATGCGGATTTATGGTTTCATATAATAGAAAATGCTGGCTCTGAGCGATGTTTTGTTGTGTTTTGACTCTAATTTCATTAAAGTATTGTACAAAAGTATTTACCTCTCTGTAACCCCCATTAAGCCACAGAGCAATTTGAATATTGATACTTCCTAAAAGAATGAATAATAGGTATGAAAACAATAACTTAGTTCTTACATTCATACTGCGCCTCATTATAAATTTTGTACCCTTATTGTTATACTTTAAAATATCAAAACAAATAAGTATTTCAACAAAAACAAACGCTGTTATAGTGCCAGACTGGCAGTCCCGTTAGGGACAAGAGCTTTGTAGAAACTAAATTAAGCCCAAAATCTAAGTTCCACAGGTACGATACAAAATATTGTATATAAAATAGTTACGTTCATATAGGACTTCCAGTATGGGACTTATGGACTGTGTTGAAATTCCATTTTCTACCAATATGTCGTCCCTAATGGGACTTTAATACAAAGAACGCTTATAAAAGTTGGATTACTTAAGTAATTGAGCAAATTAAAGCGTTCTTTCGCCCCTATCTAAATCTTTCCCCAGAGGGGAAAGACTTGCTGTAAATCTGTATTTTAGCTCCCTTCTCCTATGGGGAAGGGCTGGGGTTGGGGCGGTTATTTTTGCTCAATTACTTAAATTACTTAAGCTCTCATAAAGTTATTAAACATCTATGAATTAATCTTTAATCAAATCTTAATGAATGAGTTATTCATTAAAAGTTAATTATTTATTAATATTAAAATTCAATATAACTGGGTCATAAAACCTATCGATTACCCATAAGTTTTTATATTTGAGCGAGAATACTTTTTGCTAAACTTGATTAAAAAAATTAGATAATTTGTGTTGATTGGTCAAGCAAATTTTAGAGACAAGCATTTAAACAAACGTTTGGGTTTAATCTTAGCCCTGTTAGGAGAACATTCCCAAATCCATGCAGTCTTCGAGGAAGACATTGGTGAATGTCTATTAATTTTAATCAGATGTAAAAGTATTGATTTTGGCTAAGTCTTATTAATTTTAAGCAAATTTTTATAAATCATTACTTACTTAGTATTTTTATATTATGAAAAAAGTACAAATCATTAGTTTAGGTGCTTTTGTATTTGTTTTAGTTATTTTGGGGAGTATTTATATCCAATTAGGAGGTAATCAAGAGGTTTCTATTTCCCAAACGCATACGCCTACCTATTATTTGGTTGGTAAAAAGTACGAAGGAAAAAGAAGTAAAAAAGCTGTTAAAAACCTGATGGACGAGATAGCCGACTTAGTCAAGACCAAACAAGTGAATGGAATATTTGCTGTTTATCATTTCATGAATCCTGATAGTGAGCAAGATACTTTAAATACTTTTATAGGGGTCATCTTAGCAGATACGTTATCAAAAGTACCTGTTGGCTTAGAATCTCAGAGAATCCCTGCTTCGGAAGCTGTAAGAGCAACCGTTGGCTCACATTGGTTGGTATCTCCAAATCCCGCAGAGGTGAGTGAAAAAATTAAGGCTTTTGCAAAGAAAAAACAACTTTCTCTTTCTGAAAAAGTCTTAGAAAAATACAATCAAGACAAGGAAATTATTACAGAAATTGCTATTCAATATTGATAAAGAGTTGAATTTACCAAGAGGTAAGTCCTATTCTTCATAAGACCAATCTATTTTGTCTTTCATATCTTTGACGACTACTCCCAAAGACTTAAAATGAGTGCGTAACTTATCTACCTGCTCAAAGTTTTTGTTGTGTTTTGCTTCTTTATAAATTTCTAAAAAGACCTTCATGACTTGTTGTAAACTGGTCTCATCTTCTTCTTTTAAGCCAAAAATGTCTTCTACAAATGTAATATAAGATTTTTTGAGCAAATCAAAGGTATCTCTATCTAAGGTATAAATGGGAAAAACTCCGTTATGAATCGAATTGATTTTTTTTAGCAAATTCAAAAGAGCCGCCAAAGCTACTGCTGTATTAAAGTCATCATTCATGCCTTCATACATCTCGTCTATTAGCCTTCTGATTTCCTCTATTTGCTTGGTATCTATCACATTTTGTGAGTTTTCTACATAAACCAACTGCCTGATAATTCTCAATCCATTCATCACTCTTTTATATCCTTTCTGTGCCGCTTTTAGTGCGTCATTGGAGATATCCATTGTGCTGCGATAGTGCGTTTGCAACATTGCAAAGCGCAAAGTCATCGGGCTATAAGCCTGAGTAAGCAATGAGTGAGTTCCCGCAAATAGTTCCTGTGGCAGAATAGAGTTCCCCAATGACTTACTCATCTTTGTGCCATTGATAGTCAGCATATTCGCATGTAGCCAATATCTTACAGGTTCTACCCCATTTGCGCCGACAGATTGGGCTATTTCACATTCGTGGTGAGGAAACTTCAAATCCATGCCGCCGCCATGAATATCAAACTGTAGCCCAAGATATTTGCTACTCATTACCGAACACTCTAAATGCCAACCAGGGAAGCCCTCTCCCCAAGGAGAATCCCAACGCATAATGTGTTCTTTGGAGGCTTTTTTCCACAATGCAAAGTCTTCGGGACTATGTTTTTCGTGTTGCCCATCTAAATCTCGCGAACCAGCAACGAGTTCGTCTATTACTCTACCCGATAACTTCCCATACTCATAGTTTGCCTCTGCATATTTGCTCACGTCAAAATAAATAGAACCCTTGGACTCATAGGCAAATCCATTGTCTATAAGTTTTTGAGTCATTGCAATCTGCTCAACGATGTGTCCCGTAGCCGCAGGTTCTATACTTGGAGAAATATTATTGAGTAGCTGCATAACAGAATGAAAATCAAGCGTATATCTTTGCACTATCTCCATTGGTTCGAGATTCTCTAATTTTGCTTTCTTCGCAATCTTATCTTCCCCTTCATCTGCATCATTTTCCAAATGCCCCACATCAGTAATATTACGAACATAACGCACTTTGTACTGCAAATGAGTCAAATACCTGTAAATGATGTCAAAAGAGGTAAAAGTTCGGCAGTTCCCCAAATGAACGTAATTATACACCGTAGGACCGCAAACATACATTCCTACGTGTGGCGGATAGAGTGGCACGAATTCTTCTTTTTGACGAGTTAGGGTATTAAAGATTTTGAGTTGTTGCATGAGTAATTCTAATTTTGAGTTTTATAAAATTGATTATAAGCAAATTACGTTTATTGATTTTCCTATTAAATAAGAGAACAAAACTCAATTAGCAACAACAATAATTAGAAAAGTAAAACATATTGATTTTCAATTTTGGACTTTTTGATGAAATGAGCATGCAAATATAAAAATTTTTATTTAAGCATGAAAAGCAAATTTGAATCTTTCCTTAAATTATAGTCAATCAAAAATGGTTTTACTCATTTGTCAGACACCTCGCAGGTGTCTGACAAGTTTTTGGTCTAAAACCAATTCATTTTGAGTATAGGAATAATTTACCATCTTGATTATTTGTTACTTATTATTCCCCAATATAGCTTTATAAGTTGGAACATTTGGCTTATGAAAATACAAAGTTTTATCTCCACAAACAATGGAGAGAGCTAATCTCATAAAAAAAATGACATCTCTGGCTTGTATAGAGTTGATAAAATATTGTAACTTGCCTCCAAAAGTTATGCAAAAGACAATTTTCATCACGGGTGCTGCCCAAGGTATCGGCAAGGCTACCGCGCTGATGTTTGCGGCGAGAGGGTGGTATGTTGGGCTTTTTGATTTGAATGAGGAGGGGCTAATACAAGTAGCCGAACAGATAGGTACTCGTCATTGCTGCTATAAAGTTACTGATGTTACAGATACAGAAAGCGTTAAAGAGGCGATAGAACTTTTTGTTTTCAGAACCCAATCCAGATTTGATGTCCTTTTTAATAATGCGGCAGTCATAGAAGTAGGCGAATGGGAAAATATAAGTCTGGATAAACACAAACAAATTATTGATGTAAATCTATTTGGCTCGGTCAATTGTATTACACAAGCACTCCCTTACCTAAAAGCCAATAAGCAAGGTGCGTCTATTATCAACATGAGTTCTGCTTCTGCGATTTATGGCAATCCAGAAATCAGCGTATATGCGGCAACCAAAAGTGCTATTAGGAGTCTTACAGAAGGACTGAATATCTCCTTAGAAAAGTACAATATCAAGGTGAGCGATATTCTTCCTATCTATGTGAAAACCAATATGGTAAATGATTTTTATCAAAAATATAGGAATGTGAAATTAGAAAAAGTCAAACTGACCGCAGAAGATGTTGCTGAAGTAGTCTGGCAAACCGTTCATAAGAAAAAGATACATTGGCTGGTAGGGGGAGATACCAAATTATTTTTCTTTCTTTCTAAAATTTTGCCAAGTAATATACTTAAAGCACTGACAAAGAAAATTTTAAAATACAAATAAAATGATAAAAATAGACTCCAGTCTTATAGATGAGCTAATACAAAAAGCACAAACCTCTCCGCGTAAGAGAGCCATATATCGCTTTCATGAGAGAGATGAAGATACCATGCACAGGATGTTAAACGCCTTAGAGCCTGATACTTACGTACAGCCTCACTTCCACCCAGATAAGCATGAAGCGTTTATCATACTCAAAGGCTGTATTTTATTTGTCATTTTTGATGAAAATGGGAAAATCCAAACTCACCATATCCTTCGTGAAGGGTCTAGGAATTTTGGGTTAGAAATCTTGCCCAAAACTTATCATACCCTAATTTCTTTAGCATCGGGAAC
>JALOMS010000507.1 GCA_025455345.1 Thermoflexibacter sp.
ATACTTCGCAAAACAACACCAATAGCAATCACAGATTAAACTTAACTGTGGAACATAAATTGGACTCTGCCAATTCTTTCAAATTGACTTCTGCTTTTACTTATAATCAAACTGACGCATTTACAAGTAGTTATAACAAAACGCTAAACGCACAAGGCAACTTGCAAAATGAAGGCGACCGCACCAATATCCGCACAGGAAATACGCTTAGGCTCAATAACGACTTGCTTTACAGACACCGCTTTGCCAAAAAGGGAAGAACTATCTCTACAAACCTGACTTTCAACGTAAATGAGCAGGACAACCAAGGTGATTTGAAAGCAGTGAACAAGTATTATTTGCCCAATGGAAATTTGGGTCAAACGCAAAACATCAATCAAAAAAGTACAACTACGAACAATACCTATACTTTGGGGACTACGGTATCTTACACAGAGCCAATTGCCAAGAAAAAGTATTTGGAATTTAACTACAATTTTCGCACTAACATCAACAAAGTCAATCAAGAAGTCTATGACATCAGGGATACAGAACAGACGCTAAACCAGAACTTAACCAATAAATTTGATAACAATTTTCTTTACAATCGCGTAGGAGTCAATTACCGTATGAACGAGAAAAAGTACAATTTTTCTACGGGTCTAAGTTTGCAAAATTCGTCTATCCAAGGGAAACTCTTGCTTAGAAATGTGGACATCAACAGAAGTTTTACCAATTTGCTCCCCAATGCACATTTTAACTACAATTTTAGCAATGCCAAACGCATTAATTTGGACTACGAAACCAACGTACAAGAACCCAACATCACCCAACTCCAACCTGTGATAGATAACCGCGACCCACTCAATATCTATGTGGGTAATCCCAACTTGCGCCCTGCTTATCAGCACAATTTGCGCCTGAACTACATGAGTTTCGACCCTATCAAGTTTATCAATTTCTTTGCTTTTGTCAATACCATTTATACGACTAATTTTATTACCACAGCACAAAATATTGATAGACAGTTTGTTAGAACTTCTATGCCTGTCAATGTGAGAGATAACCTAATGGTTGTGAGCAATGTATCTTTTGGCTTTCCTATCAAAAAACTCAATAGCCGTTTTAACCTAAGTACCAACAATACGCTCATGCAAGGGGTAAACGTATTGAATGACATAGAAAATAAATTTAATCAGCAAACTATCTCTGGGAGAGTACGTTACGACTTCAATTGGAAAGAGTGGGTAAATTTAGGGCTAAGTGCGGACGTGAGCAAACAACAAACCAAATACGAGTTTAACGAAAGGCAGAATCAAGTATTTATCAATCAAACTTATACGGCAGAAGGGAACTTTACTTTCCCCAAAGGTTTCAGCTTCAACACAGATTTGGACTACCTCATTTACAAGAGCCAAACTACTGATTTTAAGCAAGAAATCCCCATCTTGAACATGTCAGTATCCAAGACTTTCCTCAAAGCAAATGCGGGCGAGTTGAAGTTTTCAGTCAATAACCTACTCGACCAAAGCATAGGTGCAAGTCAGCAAGCGCAAGTGAATTACTTGGAGCAAACCGTTATCCGCTCTTTGGGTCGCTATTTCATGCTAAGTTTCACTTACTCACTCAATAAGGCGATGAACCCTACGGCAGGGAGGAGAGGTATGATTAGAATGATAAGATAGAGTCTTATCAAAATTACTTAATGGGGATGCTGAGTTTTTTTGAGGCTTCCAAGTCAATTAAAATAATCAAAAAGATACTTATTCTACCATTATTTCAGGATTCAAGGAAATATCTAAACCGAGATTAGGTAGATAATTCTTTGAAACGGGGATGTTGATATTTTGTATCATCACGCTTTTTGAATTGAATTTTTCTATTTTGTTTTTATTGACTATAAATGCCCTGTGGGTCTGTACGAATGAGGAAGCTGGCAGTAATTGAAGGATTTGTGTGATGGTTGAGCGAGATTTATAGGTTTTTTGGTTGGTGTGGTAGAGCAAATAGTTTCCTTCTGATTCGATATAGTTGATTCTTGTGAGGGGAAGATTTACTTTATATTCGCCATCTTTTACCAAAACTGAGCCATTATTTTGACCTTCATTCACTGATTTAATAATCGCAATCTCCACTGCGGCTATCAAATCACTGTTTTTAAAAGGTTTGGTTAGATAGGAATATGGAGAAGTAGCTACTGCTTCGCTAATGACTTTCGCATTCTCATAAGCAGTAAGATAGATAAAGGGCACTTTGAACATTTCTTTGATTTGCTTGCCAAAGCTAATTCCATCCATTTCTTCTTCGCCAAGATTTATATCGAGAATAGCAAGGTCAATCACTTCTTTATTTAGTATCTTAATTGCTTCACGGGCATTTTTTGCTTCTAATACCTGATATCCGCTTTCTTTCAAAATTTTTTTAACTAACCTACGGTTTAAAAAATCATCTTCTACCACCAAAACTACTTTTTCATCCATTTATGGAAAAAATTATGTAAAATAAATAATTATTTCAAAGCCTATGCTTTGTTTCGTTTCGATGGTTGCATTTAATTGGTCTATCAGACCATTCATAATTTCTATACCAAGCCCTTTTGTATCTACATTTTTAAAATCAAATCCTTTGCCATTATCCACGTAGAGTAGTTTGTGCTTCTTAAATTTTTCGTCTTTTGTAATTTCAATATTGATAATGCCGTTAGTTTGCTTTGCAAATGCATGTTTCATGCTATTACTTACCAATTCTACAATAATCAAGCCTATGGGCAGAGCCTTGGTGATTGACAATGATTCTACTTCACACGTTACAAATAAATTGACACTTTTATTGCTATTGTCATAAGAATCTTTCACAAGTTGCGAAAGCTCAGTGATATATCTTTTCAAATCTACCTCATTCACGCTCTCGTCCACATTTAATTTCTTGTGCAACAAGGCAATAGAATGAATCCTATTTTGGTTGTTTTTAATCAAGTCATCAATATTACTAAAACTAACTGATTCTTTTTGCATTTCTAATATGCTAATCACATATTGCAAATTATTTTTTACTCGGTGTTGGAGTTCGGAAAGAAGAATTTGCTTTTGTCCCATTGCTTTTTCAATCTTTTCCTTTTGAAGATTTATTTCTATGTTTTTACCTTGCAAAACAGCATTTGCCTTATTTTTTTGACGGTTATTGCGTATCAAAACTAATGAGAGCAATCCCAAGAAAATAAGAAACCCGATAAGTGCATTCTGCCTAATAGAGTAATCGTAATCTTTTTTAGCTTCTATTAATTCTCGTTGGCGTTCTTGTATCGTATTTACAATACTTTGCGTTTGAATAATTCTTGTGGCTGTATAAAGGCTGTCATTGGTAGTGTTCAAAACTTTCAGATAGGCAATTGCTTTTGCTGGATTTTTATCTTCATAAATTTGCGCTAAAAGTTTTGCGGCACTTGCAGTAAGCACTAAATTTTTGAATTGTCTTCCACCGTCTAAGGCTTTTTCTGCATAATAAATCGCGGAGTCTGCTTGATTCATTTCATAGAAAACTCTTGCCAAATCAACCGACTGTTCTGATTCTAAAAACAGATTCCCAAATTTGTTCGAGAAACTCATTGCGGTTTTTAGGTATTCCAATGCCTGAGCATAATTTTTTCGTTTTCTTTCTACTCGCCCCATGATTGCATTTGCATACGATACCTCTATGGGTATGTTCAGTTTTCTGCAATTGATATCAACTTCTCTTGCATAATACATGGCAGAGTCGAGCGCATTTAGATTTTCATAAACTTCCCCAATATTGTGGTAAATCAGCCATTTGCCATTATTGGGAAGTGATTCGAGTTGGGGGTGATGATAGGCTTTTAATAGCCATTCCAAACGCTGTTTGCTATCTTGCTGTTTTTCATAAACGAGTGCTATCAAATTATAAAATACCAATTCTAATGCGGGGTATTTGGCTTGACTTATTTGCAAACCTTCGTAAGCCGTCTGCATACCGTTTTGCCAGTCGCCCGTGATGGTTAATACAAAACTTAAAGCCTGCAAAGAAACCAGTTCTCCATAGGTATAATTAAGTTTTCGTGCAAGTTCAATCGACTCTTGTTATCTGGCGGTGACATCATAATACGAGTACATGGCAGCACTGCATTCGTTAATACATTCCAGTGCCTTGGCGTGAGCGCCATTCACATCGCCTCTGAGCTGCTCAC
>JALOMS010000030.1 GCA_025455345.1 Thermoflexibacter sp.
TAACTTTGGTAAACGTAAAAATTCAAGAAGATAGACAAAGCATCAAAGCCGAACCTTTTAATGAGGAAATGAAAGAAAAAATTTCTAACTATTTATATATTTGATTATGAAAAAACAGCTAATAATTTTATTCCTCTTGATTTCTTCATTTGGAAGTGCACAAAAATCAACTTCACATTATAAAAAGGTTTACAACTATGATGAGTATAAAAAAGATTGGGCATTAGTCAAAACAATTACAAATACTTACGGATTCATAGATAGAAAAGGAAATGAAGTAGTTCAAGCAATTTATTCAAAAATTTTTGAATTTGAAATTCAAAAAGATGGTAAAAAATATGCAATGTTTAAAAATATTGCTGGACAAAAAATCTCTGCAAATGAGCAAAAAATTGGAGAGAATTTAACTTTACAGTACGGCTTTCGCTATTCTACCTTCCAATACATGGGCGCAGGGGAAGCATACGAATTTGGGCAGGAAAAACCCAATACGCGCAGACCTGTTACAGGAGTGAAAAACTACAGACAATGGGAAACAATTCAGAACTATGGAAACTTCGAGCCAAGATTTTCATTGAATTATGAAATCAACTCAAGTACCTCTATCAAAGCAAGTTATAATCGCATGGCTCAGTATATTCACTTGGTTTCTAATACTGCGGCGGCTACGCCCGTTGATGTTTGGACTCCCAGTACCAATAATATCAAACCCCAACTTGCCGACCAGTTTGCCTTGGGATTGTTTAAGAATTTTCAAGACAATACCTATGAAACTTCTTTAGAAGTATATTATAAGGATATGCAAAACCAGTTAGATTTTATTGATAATTCTGATTTACTGTTAAATAGATACTTAGAAGGGGACTTATTACAAGGCATAGGAAGGGCATACGGCGCAGAGTTTTACATAAAGAAAAACAAGGGCAAATTTACAGGTTGGATTAGTTATACACTCTCCCGCACCGAAAGACAGGTAAACGGACTCAACAATGATGATTGGTTTCCCAACCGCTTTGACCGTCCTCACAACCTAAATACTTCTGTAAGCTACGAATTTAATCAATATTGGAGTGCTTCAGCTAACTTTGTCCTCCAGTCGGGTACGCCAGTAACCTTCCCTACCAGCAGGGTACAAATACAAGATTACGTCATTCCGTACAATGTAGATGCGACAAGGAACAATTTTAGAGTACCAACCTATCATCGCTTGGACTTCTCTGTTACTAAAATCAACAAGAAGAAGAAACCAAATCAGCGTTGGGAAAGCAATTGGGTATTTTCAATATATAATGCCTATAACCGTAGAAATCCATTTACCATTTATTTCCGTAGAAATGCAGATGTGCCTATCAACACAGAGGCTGTTCGTTTGGCTATTATTGGCTCTATCGTTCCTGCGGTATCTTATAATTTCAAATTCTAAAATTCACTACAACCACTCATTATTAAATTTTTTAATGCAATGAAAATCAATAAATTAATCATATATTTAAGTTTTTTGCTTCCTTTTATATGGGCTTGTGAAGATGTAATCAAGGTGGATTTGAACGAAAGCAAAGCAATCCTGACCGTAGATGCATTTATCAATCAAGATATAGCAAAACAAACGATTCGTCTTTCTTTGACCGCTCCCTACTTTCAAAACGAGGTAACACCTCCCGTACGTGGGGCTATTGTTACTTTGACCAATACCACACAAAATAGAGTTTATACTTTTGCTGACAAAGGGAATGGAAACTATGAATATATTTCTCCCAATGGCTCGCCGATTGGCAGTGTGGGCAATGAATATGTTCTTTTTGTAAGCTACAATGGACAAGTATATTCATCGAGATGTATTTCAAACCGCACAACTCTTGTCGACTCAATAGTGTATGAGTTTGATGAAAGAAATAATGAACCTAATAACAAAACAGGTTATTATGCCCAGTTTTATGGTTCTGACGTAAAAGGGAAACAAGATTTTTATTGGATTCGCAGTTATAAAAACAATGTTTATATCAATAGCCCTTTTACTATTAACTATGCTTCTGATGGCACACGAAATAGCACTCCAGGACTATTGGGTTCGGACGGCTTGCCTTTCATTCCGCCTATACGCAGTCGCGTAACCGATGACAATGACCCATACCAAGTGGGAGATAGCCTTAGAGTTGAAATTTGGTCTATCAACGAAGAAACCTTTGAGTTCTTGAGGCAAGTAGAATCCCAAATGCTCAATGGTGGGCTTTTTGCACGAATCCCTGAAAATGTCAGAACCAATATCACTGCACAAAGCCCTAATACGCAGGCTTTGGGCTGGTTTTGTGTATCAGAAATAAACAAAAGAGGTCTAAAAATCAAGCAGTTAAAAGAAGGCGACCATCTAATTCAGGTAACTAAAGTACCAAACTTTGATAAAGTAAAGTTTGGTACTTTAATCTTTCCTTATAATTTTATAATATCTTAAATCCTACGATTAATTGCACAGAAATGACCCTTTGTTCTTTTTGGTCTATTTTTGACAAATCTGGCAACTGTCCTGTGGTCGGTGTATAACCCTCATAGAGAGAGGTAAGGTTTTGTTGGATTCTTATATCCACACTCCATTTCTCCAAAAAATCTAAACCAATTCCACCTTGCAAAGCGGCTTGGAAAGCATTTACTTGTCCTTTGATGTCTTGTTCCAAAGCAGCCGCACTTCCAACTTCGTACTTCTGCTTAGCACTCAAGATAGTAGATAACACTCCCCCAGCATTCAGGCGCAACCCCACCGCATCACTAAGCGGGAGCGTATAACCAAGCGCAATAGGAAAGTCCAAGTTAGTCAGTGTTATGTTTTTAGCGTATGTGAGGGTATTCCCTACGCCAGAGTTAAACTGATAAGTATAACTTCCACCCGTCTGAGAGATAGTGAGTTCTGGCTGGATATGCAATCCTCCTACCAAGTTTATCCTTCCCCAAAATCCAACCACATAACCAAGTTTTAGATTTTCACTACTTGCTTTGACATCATTGGTGCTGGTGGGTAAGTTCCCAATCCAAGAACCATTGATGACCGCCTTCACACCCAAATTGAACATTTGAGAATTTTGAGCAGATACAGATAAATGAATGACAAAAAATAATACAAACGCACAGGAAATTTTTTTCATAAGAAACAAAATTTAAGTTTGAAGTGTAAATTTCAAGATTAATCAGTAATTCAACAAAAATAATCCAGCTTTTTGTTTATGAAGTAGAGATGCAAACAAACTAATTACTTATTTTTGCGATTCATACAAATAATTTTTGCATAAATTGATGATTATCTCAACAGCAAATCGCCTTCAGTCCCTCAAGGAATATTATTTTTCTGTAAAATTGACTGAAATCCGTAAAATGCAAGCAGAAGGCAAACCTGTCATTAACTTGGGCATAGGAAGCCCAGACCTTGCCCCCTCACAAGCCACCATTGACGAATTAGTGGTTGCCGCAAACAACCCCAGCAATCATGCTTATCAACCATACAAAGGCATAGCTACACTTCGCAAAGCAATGGCAGACTTTTACAGTAAGGTTTATCATGTTTCGCTCGACGCAGAAACAGAAATTTTACCACTAATAGGTTCTAAAGAAGGCATTACACACATCTCTCTTGCGTTTTTGAACCCAGATGATGAGGTGCTTGTCCCTGAGTTGGGCTATCCTGCATATTCTGCTGTTTCAGAGATGATAGGCGCAAAGGTACGCTATTATCCCCTTTTAGAGCATCAAAATTGGCAACCTGATTTTAAGACTCTCTATCAAATGGATTTGAGCAAAGTAAAGCTGATGTGGCTCAATTACCCCCACATGCCCACAGGAGCAAAAGCAGAAATCCATACTTTTGAAAAATTAGTTGCGTTTGCCAAAGAGAAAAAAATATTGCTCTGCCATGACAATCCGTATAGCTTAGTCTTGAATGAAGAACCTCCCATTAGCCTGCTCGCCGTCCAAGGAGCCAAAGAAGTTGCCTTAGAGCTAAATTCTATGAGCAAAACTCATAACATGGCTGGCTGGAGAATAGGTTGGGTGAGTGCCGCAAAGCCATATATAGACGCTATCCTTACTATCAAGAGCAATGTGGACTCTGGTACTTTCCTACCTATGCAAATGGCTGCTACAAAGGCTTTTGAAAATCCCATAGAATGGCATGAAACACGTAATCAAATTTATAAAAAACGCAGAGAAATAGTCTATCAGCTCTTAGATACCCTCCAATGTCGCTATACTAATACGCAGGTAGGTATGTTTGTATGGGCGAAAATTCCTGAAAATCTGAAAGATGCGGGAGAGTTGGTAGATAAAATGTTATACGAAAAAAATATTTTCATTACGCCTGGATTTATTTTTGGAGAGAAAGGCAGTAGGTATGTGCGCGTATCCTTATGCACCAAAGAAGAAACATTAAAAGAAGCACTTAGTAGGGTGGCGCAATAATAAGCTATACTAAAAATTAATTAGGTTGAGGTCAGAAACTTGTCAGACAACTTTGAGGTGTCTGACAAATGAATAAACCCATTTTTGATTGAGTATGAAATATCATCAAACTATTTTGTGATACATTTCTACCACTTTTCTAATGTATCTATCTGGATTTCTTGCCCAGCGTCTAAGCATATTTTCCACACTTTTCTGGTAGGGATACATTTGGTAATAGTCCCAATTCATAAAATAAGGCACTATATTTTCCAAGTAATACCTGTTCAGAATAAGGTCTAAAGCATAAGCCCGCGCTTCAAAATACGCACGAAAAGGCGCAGGAAAAGGAGCAATAAAGATGAGAAATATTAGAAAATAAGGACTCAAAGGAAACAAAAAAGCAAAAATTACTAAGATTTGAGGAAAAAGATATGCAAAAGCAAATACAGGGAAAGTCAATCTTTTGATGTCGAGCAGATGAACCGCCTCATGTGCTAATATTTGCATAGCTCTGTGAGGATAGTTTTCCACAAATCTGCGATTGGAAAAATAAACCGTATAGCCTATGACCGTCGTAAAATCTGTCATAAAACGAGGATTAAACCACCTTACAATCAAGTTTATAAGCCGCATCTCCCAAGATTCGTCTTTATATTTGATTTTCAAAGGAATCTCTTTGGAAAGTTTCTCAACGAAGAGGTAGAAATTAGACATTTGTAATATTTTTTACTAAAATTGATATAAATTAAAGAGAATCTTATAAATTTATAGAGTTTTTTACCATATTCATCATAGTAAATTACTAATTTTTTTTTAACATCTGCATTTGGTAAAATTTTTGAACGTTTTTTTGAACATTTTTTCGCATATTTTTTCTTTCAGAAATATATTATTAGCAAAATGAAAATTAACTGCTTAGTTATTGATGATGACCCGATTAGTAGGACGATTGTTTGTAATTATATCAATCAAGTGGATAGCCTTCACTTAGTTGCCAGTTGTGAAAATCCTGTGCAAGCGATGACTTACATGCACAGCAATCACGTACAATTGGTGTTTTCTGATATTGAAATGCCCATGCTCAATGGACTTGAATTTATCAAATCATTGAACGAACCTCCGCTTTTTATTTTTATTACTTCTCACCAAGAATATGCTTTAGAAGGATTTGAGGTCAATGCTACTGATTTTTTGACCAAACCCTTTACTTATGCCAGATTTCTTAAAGCAGTAAATAAGGCATTAGAAATCATCTCTGGCTCGCAAAAAGAAATCATTGACGTTCAAAAAGACTATTTTTTTGTCAAATTAGACTCTAAACTCATCAAACTCTATTTTGACGAGGTGCTATATGTAGAAGCTCAAAAAGATTATGTAAAGATTTTTACAATTACAGGTAAACCTCAACTCGTTTGGCTTAATCTAAAACACATAGAAGAACAATTTCCATCAGACCTTTTTGTAAGAACACATCGCTCTTATATTGTCAATATTTCTAAAGTTGATGTGATTCTAAATGAGGAGATTATCATTGGTAATACGAGTATTCCTTTGGGCATGTCTTATAAAGAACAAGTGCTGAAAATGATAGACCCTAAGCTAATCAAAAGATAATTTTGCATACCTAAAATGTCGTTTTTTTAGATGCATTTCCACTAAAACGCATCCATTTTTTTGTGAAAATTATTTGTTCACACCTTTTTTAGTATTCTTAATTTTATCAAAATTTAAGTTGTTGATTATTAATGATTTATATTTTTGAATATTAATCTTTCTTTGAGATTATTATATTTTAAAAATATAAATGTTTGTATTTCAAGTGTTTGTATTTTATTATTTTGTTTAACGCATTAGGAAATTCTAATCTCTTTCTAATGTGAGGCACTTTGTTTTGTCTTTTTCTTTACCTATTTTTGTCATAGTTTTTAGGTGGATGCAATAGTAAGAAAGCGCATGAAGGTTTTGCAAAAAACAGTTATCCAGCTATATTCATGCGCTATTCTTCATCAATCCCTAATCTACAAGCCCGTGGCTATTGTCAGTTTCCCTCTCTCATCTACTAATTTCTCTCTTACTTTTAGTTCTCTAAACAATGTCAAAGGCATAAGTGCCGCTTTATTGCGCCTTCTTGCTTCTGCCAAAAGTGGTCTGACATCAGTCCTATACGCATTTTGTACAATTTCTTGAGCTTTGACCGTGTCGTTATTGTGCTGTGCGTCAGCAAGTTCCTTTCTGTCTATAAGCAGGGCTTGGGCATAAGCTATTTTGATGGCTTCCACTGATTGCAACAAATCTTCCAAAGGGTCTTTGACATTATGACTTGCGTCTATCATCCATGCAGGGATTGGGTTTTTACTATTTTTATCTTCCATTCCTTCTACTAACTCACTGAAAATAAGGAATAACTGATATGGTTTGATACTGCCTACCGTCAAGTCATCATCTCCATACTTGGAATCGTTGAAGTGGAAACCGCCCAACTTGCCCTCCATCATTAGCGTTGCTACGATTTGCTCTATATTGGTATTGGGCAGGTGATGTCCTAAGTCCACTAAGGTAAATGCCTGTTTTCCTAATTTGTTAGCTAAGAGGAAGGAAGTCCCCCAATCTTGAATGACGGTACTGTAAAAATTGGGTTCGTAAGGCTTATATTCTATCAACATTTTCCAATCGTGTGGTAGGTGCGAATAGATGCTTTGCAAGGATTCATAGGTGTTTTGGAATGCCTTTCTAAAATTTTGTTGGGCAGGGAAACAAGAACCATCGGAAAGCCAAACTGTAGTAGCCTTAGAACCAAGCATTTGCCCGTATTTGATGACTTCTATGTTGTGTTCTATTGCCTGCTGTCGCACGTCTTTGTGGGTGTGGGCGAGCGAACCAAACTTGTAAGACAGTTTTTGGTCTTTTTGGTCTTGGAAAGTATTGGAATTGACCGCATCAAAGATGATGTCATAGCTACTTGCTAAGGATTTGGTTGCTTCTGCGTCTTGGGGAATGTCCCAAGGAATGTGCAGGGAAATAGCTCCACTTGAGCGGTTCAAGGCGTGCAGAAGCCCTATATCTGAAATTTTCTCTTCTAAATTACGCGGTTCGCCTCCACCTGAAAACCTACCAAAACGCGTTCCGCCTGTGCCTAATGCCCATGAGGGAATGGCGATTTGTAGATTTCCTATTTTTTGGAGAAGACTTCCCACATCAACCCCTTGATTAGTAAGGGTTTCTGCAAGAAAAAGGAAGTTCCTCTCATGCTGTTTGCTATGCTGTTGATTGTGTTGTTCTACTTGATTTTTCTCAATTTTCATATTTTTGTACTTTTTAGAGGAAAGATAAAAATTTAGCCTTGAACTAATCAATTATTACCACAGTTTTTGATATTATTTGTAGAATTGATTGATAGCACTATTTGATTGTTTTTCATAAAAAGCTAAAATTCAAATAATTATGCCAAAATATGATAAACTACTTCCTTTGCCAAATCACCCAATGCAGGAACATATTTCCACATTCTATGATTGCAAGGAGCGCGATTGTACAGATAAAAACATCATGGTCGAGCAGGGCGAATATGAGGTACACCCACATAGCGGAGATTGTTATGGTAACTATTTGATTTTGTGTAGCAAGTGTAAGCGGAGAGAACGTAAAACTTTTGCAGATAATTAATCTACCATTTTTGTTTCTATGTGAAGAAAATACGAGTTGAATCACTGAAGAAGCATAAGGTATTGGCAATCTGTTTATTTATTAAAAAAAATTGCCTGATACTTTGGGCGTATCAGGCAGTTTTTTTAGGTATATATTGGTCTGTCTCCTGCGGGAGGGGTAGTTGGTGCAAATTTTTGCTTCAATTGGTCATCAAGTGTATCTGCCCACCATTCCAAATCAGCAATGCAAGTGGATAGTTCATCATAATCCATACCGACTACGTCCCGCTCGTAAGTAGCATAGACCCAGTTGCCAAGTACAGATAGTTTTACACCTAACTTGCTGTCATTCAACTCTAACAAATAGCGGTAAAAGTACAGCTCATTTTGAATAGGAATTTCCATCAGAGGAGAAAAAATACGCAAATAATAGCGAATAGCTCCACTGCTCAAAGGAACAGACTGTACGAATACTTGGATACTTGCCGAACCAATACGCCAGTTCCACGAGTTTTTTGTGCTATCATAACATTTCCCCTTGTCCAAACCCACAGAAACGATGTAGCGTTCTATCATCGCATTCACATTTGACATAATTTCATTCATAACTCAATGCTTTTAAAGGTAAAAAATCAAAATAATAGGTGTTCAAAAAAATTATAACTATTTGATAATAAAATATTAATAATCTATTTTATTGAGGGTAAAGTTTAAAATAGTGAATTTGATTTCAGATTTACTATTTTTCTATTGGAAAAACAAATTTTCAAAAATATTTTACTGAAAAGAAGGGGAAATAGCCATTTTTCTACCAATCTTCGGTGAACAGATTGTGTAAAAGCAGGATTTGGGAGAAAACTAAATCTAAGCCGCCAAGTAAATTTTTTTGTGTAAGTCCCCAATATCAAGGACTAAAATTACGAGCCAATACAAAAAAAGAAACACTGCTCACCAAGGAATAGTGTTTCTATATTTTGTACCAATATACATCAATTTTTTATGCTAATATTTTCTATATAAGGGACTTCTATTCTTACCGAAGATAATTCTCCATCACCTGCCCATGTATTAATAAGTTTTACTTTCCACTGTATCAGGAAGGTCTTTTGCTTGTATTGAGGATTGGTAAGATTGCCTTCTGCGTCCTCGTTCTCTAATGCCAGATTGTAGTCTTCCAAGTGATTAAGTCCTTCCGAATAACCGAAATCCCAGTTTCCATTTCCTGAAAGACCAAAAGAGTTTCGTTTCCAGCCAGCGTCCTTCTTAGCATCTGTACTCTGAAAGTTGAGGTGAAAATAATCGCCCATAGATGCGCCTTCGTATTTTGCTTCTAATACTTGCAAGTTATCATTCAGATTCAAATTCGTAAATGCACCAAAAATCCAGACCAATTTTTCTTTTGCTTTTACTTGATACCAAAAATCAGTTTCCTTATCAATGGTTTCAAAAAAAGGGGTTTTGCTTACTACCTCCAGTTGCTCTCCTTTGGGTAATTCAATCAATACTTTGGCATTAGCGTCTGCTTTTTCATAAGCCTTTACCTTGTCAAAGTTAGTAATCAGATAGATTGCTTCTTTTTTGGGGCTTAAACCAACCAAAAATAAAACATATAAAGCAACGATAATCAATAAACTTGTAATTGACTTTTTCATTTCTTCAGTGTCTTTTTCGTTTAAAAATGAATAATGGATACTTTTATACAAGCATTATAACGTAAAACGTATCTTTATATTGTAACTGTATGTGTTATTTTTTTGTTACGAAAAAGGCAAAAAACATATTTTATTTTTAATAAAAATATAATTAACATTGTTTTTTTTAACAAATTCTTAAAAAAGCCAATAGAGAGGGGTTTAATACTTCTGGAATTTCGTGCATAATCCAATGTGTTGCATCAAAAAAGGAAATTTCTCCATGTTCTACATATTTCATACTCTGTTCGGCTAACTCTCTGCCTAATACGTAGTCATTTTCACCCCAAAAGATGTGGGTAGGAATACTAATTCTATTGGTTTTGCCTCTGCTCGGCGCGGCTCTAAATATGCCTCTGTACCAGTTTATCATACCAGACAATGCGCCTTTTTGCGCCCAAGCTCTCCTATAAATTTCCAGCTCCTCGTCGGAGAAAGCTCCTTTTTTAGTTCTTTTTTTGAGGGTTTTTACCAAATAAAGGAAATTGTTTTTTGCTAATAAATACTCTGGTAGCCAGGGCAATTGGAACAGAAACATATACGCGCTCTTTCTGCGTTGTTCCTTGTTGTTTTTTAGGTTTTTCTTCATGACTGTGGGGTGTGGGACATTGATAATGCCTAATTTATAAAACCTTTCTGGGAATTTCATACCCAAACCCCAAGCAACCATCGCCCCCCAATCATGCCCAATCAAGTAACATTTTTGTACTTTTTCATGGTCAAGTAACCCAATAATGTCCTCACAAAGTATGTCTAATCCATAGTTTTTCACCCCTTTGGGCTTATCGCTAAGATTATATCCTCTCTGGTCTGGAGCAATTACATGAAAGCCCTCTGAAGCAAAAAACGCTATCTGATGAATCCAAGCATACCAAAACTCAGGAAAACCATGTAAGAGTATTAGCACGGGATTACCTTGAATACCTGCCTCTGCGATATGTAATTTGATGCCATTTGTAGGGATATATCGGAATGAAATAGACATAAATGCTTAATTTTGTAATGTATTAATTATCAGGCTATTATTTTAAAAATCTTTTCAGTTTTATGACCTCCAAACTTAATCCCTTGACCACAAGGATGAGTTTTTCTACCCAATTGACTTTGAATACATCTTTGCGTACATACACACTATCAGAATCGTCTTTGTACCAAATTTGATAGTTATTTTGGGCAAACCACTCACGGATTTCATAAATAAACGGATTAGTATAGTATTTGCCGTGTGTTTCTACGGAAATTACTTTGGGAGAACTTCTTAGGTATTTGAGTACATACCACTCGCTTCCTTCTATGTCAATGCTCAACAAATCTATTGTGCCATCGTCTATTTCTGAAAATTTTTTTGATTGTATCTCAAACACATTGGTAGTATCTATCTGATAGTTATCATTTTTTAGGGCTGGGCTACTCTTAAGTTTGCTTATAAAAGTAGAGGCTTTTGCTTTTGAAAGCTGGACAGTGCCATTATCATCCCAAATAGCAACGTTATGAATATCAATAGCATATCCCTTGAAATACTCTTTGATAGGCTCTACCAAAGTGCTATCAGCCTCCACCAATGTAGCACGAATATTACTTTTGATAAAATCCTTAATATTAGATGTTTCTGGGAGATAAACACCCACTTCACATACGTGATTAAAAGTAACATCTTTGGATTTGAGTTTCTTAAATATTGTTTCCATTGCAAATTTTGAATGTAAGTGAACTACAAACATAGAAAATATTTTATTGCCATAGAAAATTCTTCTTTAAAATGATTTTGGCTAATTTTAGGACTACAAATTTTGGACAAAATTTATGCAGATGTCTATCAAATGTATGATTGTTGATGATGAGCCTTTGGCAATAGAAATCTTAGAAAATTATATATTGAGGTTAGAAAAATGGGAAATTGTTGGGAAGTGTAGAAGTGCGATGGAGGCTTTTCAGCTCTTACAAAGGAAGGAAATAGATGTGATGTTTTTGGATATTTCTATGCCAAAGTTATCAGGAATGGATTTTATCAAAGGATTAAGCAATCCTCCTTTGGTCGTATTTACTACGGCGTATCGAGAGTATGCGGTCGAGAGCTATGAGTTCAATGCGTTGGATTATCTGGTAAAGCCTATTTCTTTTGAGCGGTTTTGGAAGGCTATCACCAAAGTCCAACAACAGTATGCTTTGCTAAACAGTTCGGAGGAAATTCAAGAAGACAATCCTGCCTACTTATTGCTCAAATCAGATAGAAAAACTTATAAGATTCCTTTTGAACAAATTTTGTACATAGAAAGTATGACAGAATACATCACGGTGCATACAGAGAAAGAAAGCCTAATTTCTTATCAACCGATTAGTCATATAGAGAAGTTGTTAGACGTAGAAAAATTCTTGAGGATTCACCGTTCTTTTATCATCGCTATCGATAAGGTAAGTGCCTTTTCCGCTAATTTTGTGTTGATTGGGAGCAAAGAACTGCCTATTAGTCGTAGTTACAAAATGCAGGTAAGTACGAAACTGAATGGGAAAGCTATCTATTAGGGCAAGAAATGAAAATAGTTTGCGAAAAAACGCCTGCTTTGGCATTAGATTTTTCAAAAAAATACTCTTTATAAAGATTGTTTTATATTTTTAACCAAATAATCAATATGAGTATGGAAAAATCTACTTCACTTGCTGAAAAATTAGACGCTATTAACGAATACGAAAGAGAACCCATCCCTGCCAATAAGCTCAAAGGGGCTAATAATTTTATAGGTATGTTCGCTGGGGAGCATACGGCGGGAACGGAATTTGTCATTGGACCTCTTTTCGTAACGCATGGTGTAACAGCTTTTGACTTGTTTTTGGGACTTATCTGCGGCAATCTGTTGGCAGTGCTAAGTTGGGCGTTGGTATGTGCGCCAATAGCTGTTAAGTTGCGGGTAACACTTTATTTTCAGTTAGAAAAAATTTGTGGCAAAAATCTGGTCAAACTATACAATGTAGTGAATGGAGTAATGTTTTGTTTTTTGGCAGGCTCGATGATTGCCGTTTCTGCTACTGCGGTGGGGATTCCTTTTGATATTCTCATGCCAGAACTGAACGATTGGCTTCCTAATAGTTTTGGTTGGATTATGATAGTCATTGCCGTAGGTTCGGTCGTTACAGTAGTTTCTATTTTAGGATACGAGGAGATTTCTCGTTTTGCCAATCTGGCTTCTCCATGGATGACTTTGGTATTTATTGCTTCTGCTTTTGCGGTAATGCCGAGCTTAGGAATTACCTCTGTATCAGATTTTTGGCAAGTTGCCGAGGCAAAGATTTGGACGGGCGTTCCTTTTGAAGGACAGAGCAAATTTACCTTTTGGCACGTAGCCTTTTTTGCATGGTTGTGCAATATGGCTATGCACTTAGGCATGGCAGATATGTCTATTTTCCGTTATGCAAAGAAATGGGAATACGGTTTTGCTTCTTTCTTTGGAATGTTTGTAGGGCATTTTGTCGCATGGATAGCTTCAGGAATCTTGTGTGCGGCGGCGCAAGGCAATATTTCTCCCGGTATCATAGCTTTTAATAGCGCGGGAATTGCGGGAGCTATTTGTGTCATTATTGCGGGTTGGACTACTGCAAACCCAACTATCTATCGTGCTGGCTTGGCATTCCAATCTTTGAACCCAAAGTGGAGGCGATGGAAAGTAACCTTGATTACAGGTTTGGTAACGACTGTAGCCGCTTGTTTTCCTGCTTTGGTGATGAAACTGCTTGATTTTGTTGCCTTGTACGGATTATTGTTAGTACCTATGGGTGCTGTCATATTCGCAGAGTTCTACTTTTTTGGAAAATTAAACTTAAAAAAAGATTTTGCCCAAGTAAAAAACTTGAGTTTTAGTTGGGCAGCAGGAGTCGCTTGGATTGCAACCTTAGTGATTTGCTTGCTTATCAACTTAGTCTTTGGGGTAGAGATTTTCTTTTTGGGCTTGCCCGCTTGGATATTAGCGGGTGTTCTTTATGTAGCAAGTAGCAAAATGATGCAAAGTAGCTCATAAAAAGCTTAAAAAATAGCTGACTGCCCTTACTTTTCGCTTATATGCCTTCTACCCATTTTTTAAAACTTTGTGCTTTCTCTCTGCTCACCAACACGTCTTGTGTAGGAGCAGGCATAAGCTCTAATTTGAGTTTATTGTTAAAATAAGTATGGATTTTATTGATAGATGAAATATTGGCGATGAACTGCCGATTGAGGCGGAAGAATACAGCAGGGTCAAGGCACTGCTCCAACTCTTCTAAGGTATAATCTATCAAAAATTGCTTGTTGTCTTTCATCACTAAACAAACCATCTCATTAGAAGTGAAAAAATAAGCAATCTGTTCATTATCAATAGGCAATAGCTGTTCTCCTTGTGTTACCAGAAAACGAGATTTGTACTTTTTACCTGTAACTTGAATACTGTCTATGAGTGATTCTATTTTCAAAGCGTATTGATTTTCAAAAGAAGCGTTTTGGGCAAAGTCTTTTTTTAGATTCTTAAATTTATCAATCGCCGCTTGTAGTTCTTGTTCTTTGATAGGTTTAAGCAAATAATCTATACTCTTCACTCTGAAGGCTTTGATAGCGTACTCATCATACGAAGTCGTAAAAATAATAGGACTTTTGATAGAAATAGTTTCAAAAATTTGGAAACTCAATCCATCAGAAAGTTGAATATCAGAAAAAATAAGGTCAGGGGCAGGATTGATAGCAAACCATTCTTTTGCCGCTTCTATGCTCTGTAAAACACCTAAAATTTGGATTTGGGGGTCTATCTTTCTGATAAGTTTTTCCAAGCGTTCTGCCGCAGGATACTCGTCTTCGATAAGCACAGTCTTCATGGTATTAAAGGAATTAAAAAAAATTTAAAGATAGGTACGTGTTCTGCTAATTTTGATTCAGTAAGGGAATTCTTACTTTGAAAAAATCACTATTTCTAATGATTTCTACTTGTTTGTCAGAGAGTAATTGGTAGCGATTAATGATATTCTGCAATCCTACTTTGGTAGATTTCTCAAAAGTTTTCTTTTCTTGTATATTGTTTTGTACTTGCAAATAACCTTCTTTATCTTCTGAAATAATGATTTTCAGTGGTTTATCTTTTGAAATCACATTGTGTTTAATGGCATTTTCTATAAGCATTTGCAAACTAAGAGGAGCTATTTGTTGCTGATAACCTTGGACGGAGATTTGTTTTTCTACTTGCAAATTTTCTCTAAAACGCACCTTATTAAGGTAAATATATGCGTCTAAAAATTGCATTTCTTCTTCTAAAGTTACTGTATTCTTATCTCGATTCACCAATACATAGCGGTAAACATCAGAAAGTCTGTCCAGATACGCTTGGGCGGCTTTGTTTTCATCATCTATTAGTGCGGCAAGCGTATTTAGGCTATTGAACAAAAAATGAGGGTCAAGTTGGTTCTTCAGCGTTTCTAATTGAGATTGTATATTTTCACGAGCCAATATTTCTGTCTTTTTCACGTTTTGTTTCCATGATTCAAAAAAATACACACTTTCGTAAATCAGTGTAACTATGGTAGTAGGAATCAACCCAATTTTAAATCCTTTGAAGAGAGGAGGAGCCTCTTTTCCCAAAATATAATAACAATACCCATAATCCACAATAGACGTAATTACAAAAACATAAACAAGCACCGCCAATGCCTCATAAAACAATCGCCTTGTTGTTTGATTGTAGTTAGGGTACCATATACGACTTTGCACAAAAATGAAACGACATCCTTCCCAAATGAAAAAAGTATTTAAAAATGAGGTACTTAGCCAATGCCATGCCTTATGTAAATTTATGACAGGGAAAAAAGAATCAGGTTGGATATATAAGGCAAGCGCAATAGAAATTACGGGAACTCCTATGAGGCGGGCATTGCGGTCATTAATTTTTATAGTTTCCATTTTTCTTTTATATATACATGTTCGAGCAAATATATAGAAGTCAAATCAAAATGTACGCTCTGTCAAGGTTAAAGCGTAAAAAGCTAATGTTAAAACGGAATAAATACCTACTGAAGTTTTTTGTCAATCGGATATATCATTTGATACAATATTTACGTTAATTAATTATCTCAAACCTGCATACACACAGCACTACACATTTTGTAACAAAAATTCTATTACCATAAATTTTTAACCATGAAAAAAGTAATTTTTGCCTTTGTTATTACATTCTTTGCTGTTTGTTTCCAAGGGTATGGTCAAACCGCTGAAGAAAAAGGCGCGGAAAAAGCAGAAGGAATTGTCAAATTCTTGAAAATATATGACCAAAATCAGACACGCATGATTAAAATAGCCTGTGAGGAGTATTTTAAGAAGTATGAGGAAATAGAAAACGAGCCTGACCGAGAGAAACGAAAAATTAAGCATCTCCGCAACGAACAGAAATTTGAAGCAAGGCTGAAATCTGTTACTACTCCCGAACAATACCGAAATTATGAAACAGGACTAAAAAATAAGAAAAAAACAAAGAGCTAATTGCTAACACCCTATGCTTGTTGATGTATTTCCGTTCTTTACCAATCCAACATTTGGTAGAGAGCGGTTTTTTTATACAATTATTTATGGTATTTCAAGTGCCTGATAATGAGCAGAACACGCTAAAGCGTATTTTACAAGTAAAACATAGATTTACTCAAAAACGAAACAGATACCCTACGGAAACTACCCACTCGCCAAGACGTTTTTCATACTCCTTGAATGAGGTTGAGAAGAGTTGCGCGCAGAGTTCATTTATTTTTCTTTTTGGAATAAAAATAATTTATGATTAGTGTAACAGGTATAGCCAAAAAAAACTTTACCCAAAAATCGCCCTCTACCAAAAATGTTAGTGTAAAATTTTTTCCACTAACAATTATATCCAATATCTTTAATATAAAAATAGTCATGAATATTCCTATAATCATGGAGATGATACGATATGTATTGATAATCATAGAATTATGATAATAAGTAATTTAATAAAAATAAACGTCTTTTCAGTCCCAAACTGGAAGTCCCGTTAGGGACATAAGCTTTGTAGCAACTAAATTAAGCCCAAAATCTAAGTCCCATAGGGAATTTCATTGGGTACGTAACTATTTTATATACAGCATTTTGTGTCGTCCCTACGAGACTTATATATTGCTTTAAACTTCCAATTTCTACAAATATATAGTCCCTAATGGGACTTTAAGACAAAGAACGCTTAGAAAAGTTGGATTACTTAAGTAATTTAACAAAAATAAACGTCTTTTGTATTCAGTTCCGTTAGGAACTTGCGTTTTGTAAAACTAACAGATAATGCTTGTATGTAAAGTAGATTACTTACTTTGTCATAAAATGGTAGCTTTTAAGTAAAGAATGTGGAGTATTGGTTTTGTATTTGATTCAACCACAATAGCTTGCAAAATTTGTTT
>JALOMS010000508.1 GCA_025455345.1 Thermoflexibacter sp.
CCCAATACTTTGCGAATACCAATTTCCTTGATTCTGCTTTCTGCGGTAAAGGTAGCAAGTCCGAACAGTCCCAAGCAAGAAATGATAATGGCAAAAACGGTAAAAGCGGTAAGCATTTGAGAAAGGCGACTCTCCGCTTTGAAATAGTTGTTGTAAGCCTCATCTAAGAAGTAATAAGAAAAAGGATTTTCAGGATTGTACTTTTTCGAGATTTTCTCCACCTTGCCCAATAGGTCTTTTACGTTTGATTGAGGGTGCATTTTTAGGTACAATACTCCACCTGTATCAAGGTTTTTTAGCGTATCTTTCACTACAAAAATCGCCAAAGGGTTAATTTTCCCACTGTGCAAATCGTCATAAATAAAATCTTTCATTACCCCTAAAATCTCATTTCCTCCTTTGTCAAAATCAATTTTTACTCCTTTTTTATTGATGTCCATGCCCAATTCTTTGGTAGCAATTTCATTAACAATCATGGTATTTTGATTTCCTATTTGATTTTTGTCCAAAGGTTCACTCGCCCATTCCAAACCAAACATAGAAAGGAAAGATTCATCTACATTATTGAATGACATAGCTACATCTTTCTGATTTTCAGGAGATTTGATAAAAAAAGCATTATAACCATCTTTAAACAAAGGCAAATTCGAATATGCTGTTTGCTCTATTCCTGCTAACTGCTTAATTTCTTGTTTAAAGGGTTGGTACTTTTCTTTGATATTCCCAAAATTGACTGCCACTACTTGCGCTTTGTCCATGCCTGTATCTACGCTTCGCAAGTGATTTAACTGCTTCTGCACCAAGAGTGTGCATACAATTAAGGCGATAGAAACTGCAAATTGGAAAACAGTAAAAGTTTGACGCACGCGATAGTTGCCACCCTTGTTGCTAAATTTTCCTTTCAGCACTTCCACAGGAGAAAACTTGGACAAAAGCAAGGCAGGATAGCTTCCTGAACAGAGAACTGTTAAGGCGAAAAGCACTGCAAGCACCGCTAAAAACCAAGGACTGTATAAAAATGTATTGTCAATTTTTAGGTTTAAGGTTTCAAAAAAGGCAACTCGTAAAATCTCGACAAAAAATAAGCCCAAAGCAAAGGAAAACAATGTTACCAAAGAAGATTCCATGTAAAACTGCCCTATCAGCCTCGCTTGGCTTGCTCCTGCTACCTTCCTTACGCCTACTTCTTTTGCCCTTTGCGTGGCACGTGCGGTAGTGAGGCTCATGTAATTGATTAATGCTAAGACCAAGATAATCAGTGCAATAGAAAGGAAAATGTAGATGTATCTTGTATTTGCTGAATCACCACTCCCAAGCGTACCCAAGTGAACATCAGTGAGTGATTGCACCATATATTCATCTCCAACTCCATCTCCGCTTTCGTGTTTTAGTAATTCTTTCCCTTCTTTTTTTCTTGTTTCATTCTCTTTATCAAACTGTTGCTTAATCAAGTCTTGTATTTTTTGAGGAATCGCCAAAGCCTCTTTTTCATTATTTACCAAAAAATAGGTTTGCAAACTGCCTAAACTGATGTTTTGATGTTCAAGTGTGGCAGGTTTTCCCCATTTCACCTGCTCTACATTGCTCAAACTTGACAGAGAACCCAAAAAATCAAACTGAATTGAAGAATTGGAGGGAGGATTTTTGATAAGCCCTACTACCTTGAAAATCAACTTTTTATCCATAGTCAAGACCTTGCCCAGCACATCTTGCGTCCCAAAGTATTTGTCCGCACTTTTCTCTGTGAGCATGATATTCATAGGCTCTACCAAGGCAGTTTTGGGGTCGCCTCTAAGTAGCTTAAAATCAAAGATTTCCAAAAAAGAAGGGTCAGCAAGCAGGATTGCATTTTCGTCAAAAATATGGTTTTCATCACTTTTCATCACCCCGTTTTGATAAGAAAGGCGCACCATATTTTTTACACCTGTGCTGTTTTCCATGACCTTTGCGCCAAGGGCGGCAGACATTGCCGTAGTTTGGATAGTTTCTTGCCCAAATTTGAACTTTGCCCAAACCCTGTAAATATTTTCTGATTGCGAATGAAAGCGGTCGTAGCTAAACTCGTGGGACACAAAAAGGAGAATGAGCAAACTCACCGCCAAGCCCAACGCCAAGCCTGTGATATTGAGGAAGCTATACACGCGATTGCGCCAAAGCTGACGAAAGGCAATTTTTAAGTAATTCTTTATCATGGTTTTATGAATTAGAAATCTGGAATCTGTAAATCTGGAATATTTTGAAATGTGGTTATTTGAAATACAAATGGTTGGATAGATGAATAGCTTGATAGTTGAAAATACAAGTTTGGTTCAAAGTTCAAAGTTTCTGGTTCAAAATACGGCACTAATTCACTCAACTATTTAACAACCAACAACTAACAATCTCTATATTCCAAATTCTTTGCCAATTACAATTCACTCATAATTAATAACTTACAACTCATCACTCTGTATTGCCTGTTCGTTTTCGGTCGTTTTTGTGCGGAAGTGGGAAGGTAGTGAGTAACATAAATGGAGTGTATGAAGGACATAAAAAACATAATCAAAGATAGTTAGGATAATAACTCTTCCACTATTTTACCCCATTCCTCGGCAAGAGAGTAGTTAGGTACAGGTCTTTTTGCTTTTCTATACCAATATCCAGCATTCCAATCATCTCCCTCCTTGCGATGCAAATAAGCATGAATCCAACAATAGAGCGGAGTTTCCATTTCTTGTGCTATTTCGTGTGCCTTGTCCCAGTCTCCTTTGGCATCATACCAGAGTGCCTTCAAAAGGTCGTTGAGATTGGCAGGAGGGCTTATGTGTAGCAAGCTACTTTTGAATTCTGTGACATTCATAGGGCTTATTTTAGGTATTCTTTTTGTAAAATTTGTATTTCAGTAATTAATCTATCTATTTCTTTTCGATTAGTGCCACTGTAATACCCCCGAATACGTTTTTCCTTATCTATCAATACGACCTTATCACTGTGTATAAAATCAACTTTCATGGGAGAAGAGTTTTCTTTTGTAGAAATGAAATAACCACAACGTGCCATTGTATAAATGTCTTTCTTCTCGCCTGTTACAAAAGTCCAAATGGCGGGGTTGGCATTAAACTTTTGTGCGTAATCTCTTAAAATAGCGACAGTATCATACACAGGGTCAACAGAATGAGAAAGGATTTTTACATCTGTATAATCTTTAAACGCTTCTTGGACTCTTACTAACTCTGAAGTCATCACTGGACAAATGTCAGGACAGCGTGTGAAAAAAAAATCCACTACATATATTTTCCCCTCAAAGTCCTTCTCTGTAATTGCTTTACCCTCTTGGGATATAAACTTAAAATTAGGAATTCTATGGACATTATCTATTGTATTAGATTGGCAATCCGCAGACATAGGATTCATAATAGGAATCTCAAACTTGTTATCCCCAAATTGGTGGAGGAATACAATAATAAGCGCGGGAACAGAAAGAACTGTAATTAAAATGCTGATTTTTAGAATTTTGCTTTTATTCATATTTATGAAAAGAAAATCCGTCAAACCAATAAAGGTCAGACGGAAGTTGAAAATATTTTAAATTAAGTAATTAATTGCTTAGATTAGTGTGCGCTACCTTCTTTGAGCATAGCTACAATGAACCACAAAATAAAAGCCAAAGGTATTACAATAGACCAAATTAGGGCTTTTACTTCATGCTTAAGGTGCATAAACTCCCCTACGATATAAAATGCCTTGAAAACAGTCAATACCGCAAAGATAGAATTTTTCAGCATACTTGCTTCCATCGCAAAAGCAATGATAAACTCTAATACTGTTAGTGCTGTTAATATACCCGTAACTACCAATAACCTCTTGACTACAGGGTTTTTAAGACCGCCACCTTGGTGAGCGTTTGAATGTTCTGTATGTGCCATATACAAAATAAATTTCTTGTTGATAAATGTTTCAAATAAAAACTTACACTAAGTAAAAACAGGTAAATACGAATACCCAAACCAAATCTACAAAGTGCCAATACAAACCTACCTTTTCTACCATTTCATAGTGTCCGCGTTTTTCATATACGCCCATTACCACATTGTAAAAGATAATGATATTTAGTACCACTCCACTAAATACGTGAGTACCATGAAATCCTGTAATAAAGAAAAACAAATTAGCAAA
>JALOMS010000509.1 GCA_025455345.1 Thermoflexibacter sp.
AATACAAAAATAACGAATACTGAATGTCGAATAGCGAATGTTGAAGGGGAAATACATAAGAAGACAAGAATTACGAATACTGAATGTTGAATAGCGAATGTTGAAGGGGAAATTCAAAACTCAAAAAATACGGAAAAAAGCGCGCCCTCTGTCCAACGTATAGTTATTAGTTTTTCCATGAATCAATCATAGTTTTTACTTCGGCGTGTTCATATAATTGTCCAGAAGCAAGGTTTGCCTCTGACTTATCTATCTTATTATTTACAAAATCAACATATTCTCTTGACAATGAGTTATCTACCTCTACAATAGGTTCTATCTTTGCGCCACGTAACCCTTTGAGCATATCAAAAAGAATTTGAGCAATCACATCATCTTCGACTGTAATTTTAAATGTATATTCCATTGTTTTGTTATATTTTACACAAATATACAAATCTCTACACATATTTTAGCCACTAATTTTTTATTTTGCATTTCAAAATAACCTCAAATCTTAAACTAAAATTATGTATGAATTAGCAAAAAAGCAGATAGCGGAATGTTTAAAAACTAAATCCACAACTCTTGAATTAACTGGACTTGGCATTGACTATGAAAAAGAATTACCAGAATTATTTGAATGTGTACATTTAGAAGAATTATATGTAAGATTTGACATTGATAAATGGGTGTTTAAAAAGTATAGTAATGATAATCAACTTGATTATTATTTAAGTTTGTCTTCCTCTATCTCTATATCTCAATTTAGTAAATTTAAAAAATTAAAAAAGTTATCTTATGGTAACGTTGGTGCTATAAGATGGTTACTTTCAGATATATCTCCGTTACAGAATTTATCAAGTTTAGAAGAGCTATACTTACAAGGAAATCAAATTTTTGATATTTCACCTTTACAGACATTGATTAATTTAAGAGTGCTGGATTTAGGAGAGAATAGAATTAATGATATTACTGATTTAAAATATTTAATTAATTTAACTGATTTATTTTTATATGGGAATGATATTAAATCTATTACAGCTTTAACTGGCTTGCAAAAGTTGAGAAATATAAATTTAGCAGCAAATCAAATTTCAGATATTTCTCCTATAAAAAACTTGATAAAGTTAGAAAGTTTAGATTTGGGAGGAAATCAAATTTCAGATATTCAGCCATTAAGAAAATTAAAAAAATTAAAAAAATTAAATTTAGGTTTAAATTACATCACGAATATCTCTCCTTTGCAAAATCTAAAGCAACTTTTAGACTTAAATTTACAACTTAATGAGATAAAAAATATATCCATTCTATCTAATTTAGTTTATTTAGAAAAATTAGAACTGGGAGGTAATGAAATAGTGAATTTTTCACTTTCTTTTTTAAAAAAACTAACAAGTTTAAAAAAATTGACACTTTTTGATAACCCAGTTCTTGATATCCCTCACGAATTATTGGGAAATGGAAATACTTTAACTTTAGACCACAACTGCCTCCCCGCCCTCAAAGACTATTTCCAATCCATTGAAAATAAAGACTTTCAAAAAGAACTCAATGAGGCTAAACTCATCATATTAGGCGTAGGCGAGGTAGGCAAGTCAGAATTGGTAGAGGCGTTGAGCGAGCCTGAGTACGTTTTTGTAGAAGGCAGGGAAACCACCAGAGGGATTCGCATTAAGAACTGGACACTGAAAAACTGCCAGAAGCAAGAAAAAAGTATTGACTTTCAGGTAAATATCTGGGACTTTGCAGGTCAGGAAATTAACTATGGTACTCACCAGTTTTTCCTCACCAAAAATTCTGTGTATGTCTTTGTGTGGGAAACCCGCAAAGGCGAGGAGGAGTCTAAGTTTGCCTACTGGCTCAGTGTGGTTTCCTTGCTTTCTGAAAACGCGCCTGTTTTTGTGGTGCAGAACAAGACCGACATTTACACCAGCGACATCAATCAGGCAGATTGGAAAAGCAAATTCCCCAATATTGTAGAGTTTTACAAGACTTCCTGCAAGAATGGCTCTGGCATAGAAAAGCTACGCACAGACCTACAAAAGGCTCTCTTGGCTCTGCCACATACTTTTGAGGTTTGGAACAAAGACCGCTATGCGATTCGGGAATCTTTGGAGCAGAGTGCAGAAAATTATATTTCGCACAGGGAATATTTGAAAATTTGTGCAGAAAAAAACTTGACCACAGAGCAGGCTGGTTTCCTGAGCAAGCAACTCCATGACATTGGGGTAGTGCTGCACTATCCACACGAGATAGAACTCAAAAATACGGTCGTACTGAAACCTGAATGGGCAACGCAAGCGGCGTATTGCCTACTCTTGGACGAAAAGCACGTCAAAAATGGGAAATTTAGCACCAGAGATTTAGAAAATATTTGGGCAGAGGAAAAGTTTGATGAAAAACACCTCTTTCTGCTGGGCTTGATGAAAAAATTTGAGTTGGTATTTCAGTTCCAAGAGAGTGAAATGTATATTTTGCCAGAACGGTTGCCTGTGGAACAGCCAACTTTGCCCCACCCCAACCCTGCTGGGAGGGGCTTTACCTTTATTCCCCTCTCCTCTGGGGAGGGGCAAGGGGTGGGGCAAAGGCAAGTGCAAAAATACCTGCGTTTTGAGTATCACTACGATTTCATGCCCAAAGGCATTATCAGTCGCTTTATCTGCCGTATGCACGAACTCATCAAAGAAGAATTGTTTTGGAAATATGGGGTAGTGCTTCACTATCAAGGTACGGAGGCGGTCGTGGTCAGCAGTGAGGTAAACAAGCAAATCCGCATAGAAGTCTTTGGGAAAGAGGCAGATAAACTCTTGGCAATGATTCGTAGGGACTTTGGGTCTATCCATGAAAAGCTGAAAAATCCAAAATTGAAGGAAAAAGTGCCTTGCGTGTGTCCTGATACTTGTGAGTTTAAGAATAATCCATATTTACATGATTATCAGACTTTAAAGAATTTTCAAGCAAAAGGCAAAAAAACAAGAGAATGTGAGAAAAGCGCGGAAGACATAGAAATTGCAACCCTTTTAGAGGGAATCTTAGATACCAAAAAAGTGAGTATGGAATATCTCCTCTCTCTCATTGACGAGAATAAAATTCCTGAATTTTACCAAGAGTTAGACCGCTCGGAGGTTTCAAGCTATGAGATTTCGAGATTGCAGAAAGAGTTTATTTACAATGGTGGAAACTTTGAATATGCAGACAGACTGGAAACTTGGGTGAGGGAACATTTTAAACAAGGTAGGTTTTAGTTTAGCAGTTTGACAAAAAAGGAAAAATAATTCAGCGTCCAAAATTCAATATTCTACATTCGAAATTCAAAAAAATAGTGAATGTAGAACGTCGAATTTTAAATGAGCTAAATATGCTTAAGTAACTATGCAAAATGAATTTGTATCATAGTTATCAATTAAGCAATTGATTATCAATATCTTACATTAACTCATAACTACTTAAGTATTTTACATTAAAAATGCTCATGTACTTACAAAGATTCCAGAAACTTAATGAGTGCTATTCTATCTTTTCGGGACATTTTTAAGAAGGCATCTTTTGCGGCTTCTCCTTCGCCACCATGCCAAAGAATTGCTTCGTGTAGATTCCTTGCTCTCCCATCGTGAAGAAAATTAGAATGTTCGTTAATTTTGGGAATTAGCCCTATGCCCCATAGAGGAGGAGTGCGCCACTCTCGCCCGTTGGCTTCGAAGTCTTCCCTATTATCTGCTAAACCCTCGCCCATGTCGTGTACCAATAAATCTGTATAAGGACGAATCAGAATTCCCTTATACTCAGGATATTCCTTGGTTGCCTGTGTAGTAAACTTAGGCGTATGACACGTAGCGCATTGGGCTTCTACAAATAATTTTTTACCTCGCAATACCTCTACATCTTTGACATTGCGACGCATAGGAACTGCCAAAGAAGAAGAATAAGCAGTGGTAAAAGTAAGAATTTCATCAGAAATCTCTGGGTTACCACCATTGATAGATTTTTTGCAATCTTGCTGATTATCAGTACAATGGTCAGTTAAAAAAATAGAAGTAGTCAGTCCAATATCTCCATTAAAAGCACCTGCTACTTGCTGTTTTAGGTTGGGTTGGTTTGCTTTCCAGCCGAACCTACCTATTGTTTTTTCTTTTTTTAGATAATCCCAAACGTAATTAGG
>JALOMS010000510.1 GCA_025455345.1 Thermoflexibacter sp.
GCACACTTTTCCAACTTTTTCAAAAGACATACAGGATTTTCTCCCTTGAATTTTAGAAATTGATTGAATTTTGCAAATAGTGGATTGATGTTTATAATTGATTTTGCATTAATTATCTGACCTTTGTAATTCAAAAATAAATAAGAAGAAAGATGAAGGAAACAACAATATTAGGCAACAGCACGCTTCATGTAAGTAGATTAGGGCTTGGCTGTATGGGAATGTCAGAATTTTACGGCTCGTTTGATGAAACTGAATCCATAAATACTTTGCATAAAGCCATTGATTTAGGGGTTAATTTTTTTGATACTGCTGATATGTACGGCAGTGGAGCTAATGAAAAACTCATAGGTAAAGCCTTCAAAAACAAGTGGGAAAAAGTTGTTTTGGCTACAAAATTTGCGGTTATGAGAGGTGCAAAGGGCGAGTGGCTGGGACTGAACGGACAGCCCGAATATATTAAAAAAGCCTGCGAACAAAGTCTTTCAAATTTAGGTGTTGAGGCAATTGACTTGTATTATATGCACCGCCAAGCACCTGATGTAGAGATAGAAGTGATAGTGGGGGCGATGTCAGATTTGGTCAAGCAAGGGAAAGTCAAATATCTTGGTTTGTCAGAGGTAAGTGCTGAAACCATCAGAAGGGCGCACAAAGTTCATCCAATCTCTGCTATCCAATCTGAATACTCCCTATGGAGTCGTGAGCCTGAACAAGAGGTATTTGCTGTTTGTAAAGAACTTGGAATTACCTTCGTAGCATATAGCCCTTTGGGTAGAGGATTTTTGACTGGTGCTTATAAAAGTCGCGAAGATTTTGAAGCGGGCGATTTTAGGTTAAACAATCCGCGATTTACTGAGGAGGCTTTCAAAGAAAATATCAAATTTGTGGAGGTGATTGACCAAATAGCCCAAGAAAAAGGAGTTACCAAAGCGCAAATAGCCTTAGCTTGGATATTAAGCCAAAATGATGAAATTACTGCAATTCCAGGCACAAGGAAAATTCACCGTTTGGAAGAAAACTTAGGTGCATACAATGTAAACTTAACACAAACCGACTTTGATGTCATTGGTGCTTCTATCCCCAAAATAACTGTTGGAAATAGGTATTAAACTTATTTGTTATCAGATAGTTAGAGAGTCGCAGAAACCATCAATCAATCTCTTTTATCTGCTATCATTTTTAACTCTTACGGAAGACTCTCTAATGACTAAGTCTGTTTCTAAAATACTTATTTTTTTAGGGAGTTGGTCTTCTTTTGATTCTATTTGTTCCAAGAGTAGTCGCACACTTTCTTTCCCAATAGTATCTATGGGTTGGCTGATACTGCTCAGTGAAGGGGTTAGGAACTCACATACGGGTTCATTGTTAAAACTTACAATAGCCACATCTTGGGGAATACGATAGCCTTTGCTTTTCAGCGCGAAAATAGTAGCAAGTGCCACTCTATCACTGACGGTAAAAATACCATTGGGCGCAGGGTGCAGTTCCATCATTGCCAAAGTCTGATTGATTGCATTTTCCTTCGTATAATCACAATGAAAAACATAGCGACTATCAAATGCTATTCCATGCTTTTCCAATGCCGCTTTGTAACCAGATAAGCGTTGATTACTGATAAGCAGGTGCGGAGGTCCTGCTAAAAAACCTATTCTATCACACTGGTTTTCAATCAGATGTTCTGTAGCTTTGAAGGCGGCAGTATGATTATCTACGATGACCTTAGAAGCGTCCAAATCATTCATATAGCGGTCAAAAAGCACCAAAGGAACGTTTTTTTGGAGGAGTTTATGAATGTGTTCGCAATCATCTGTTTCTCTGGATAGCGAAATTAGCAAGCCCTCCACTTGCCCACGCATTAGATTCTGAATATTGATAACTTCCTTGGCACGCGACTCATTCGTTTGGCAAACCAATACACTGTAACCCGCTTGCATTGCGGCTTCCTCTATGCTATTCAACACTGCTGAGAAGAAATAGTAACTAAGATTTGGCACAATCACCCCAATCGTTTTAGTAGAACTCTTTGCTAAATTTTTCGCTAACTGATTAGGTTGATAATCGAGCTTTTCTGCTAATTCTATGACCGCTTTTCTCGTTTCTGGATTGATTTCGGGCATACCTCGCAAGGCTCTGGATACAGTAGAAACAGAGATATTTAGCTGTTTAGCAATGTCTTTGATGGTGATTTGAGTGGTTTTCATACGTATATTTTCCCCGCCTTATACTATTTCTTTTAAACACAAAGATATAAAAAAATAGAAGAATAACAAGTGAAATATTATTTCAATATATAATATCACTTTTCTAATATTTTAGTAAAGGGACTAAGACTGTTTTTGTCTATTTTTCCGTCTTTGCTATTTTCTTAAAAAAACAGCAGATTCCACAAAAATTGCCTTTTGAATAAAAATACAAGCGGTTGCGGAAACGCTTGCATAAAAAAACTTTAAAAATCCTCTCCTATTTATTTGCATAATTCCCTCACGTCTCTAACTTAAAAGAAAATATCAAAAAGTGGGTTTTTCAGCAAAACACTTTTTATCACATCAATAATTGTACTTTTCTACTAAAATGAATATTTTAAAGTTATTTGATTTGACAGGAAAAATAGCCTTAGTAACAGGTTGCAAAAGAGGGATTGGCAGGGCGATGGCAATTGCTTTGGCGGAGGCTGGTGCAGATATTATTGGTGTTTCGGCTTCTCTGGAATTGGCTGATAGTGAGGTAGAAAAAGAGATAAAAGGCTTAGGGCGCAACTTCAAGGCATACCAAGCAGACTTTGGAAAAAGAGAGGAACTTTACGCTTTTATCAGACAAGTGCAAGATGACTTTTCAAGGATTGATATTTTAGTCAATAATGCAGGTACGATTTTGCGAAAACCTGCCGCAGAACACCCTGATGAGTATTGGGATAAAGTATTGGAAATCAACCTGAACGCACAATTTATTTTGAGTAGGGAAATTGGTAAAAAAATGATAATACAAGGCAGTGGGAAAATCATTTTTACGGCTTCTTTGCTCACTTTTCAGGGTGGAATCAACGTGCCGAGCTATGCCGCAAGCAAGGGCGCATTGGGGAGTTTGGTCATGGCTCTCTCTAATGAGTGGGCAAGTAAAGGGCTGAATATCAATGCAATTGCACCAGGGTACATAGCTACTGACAATACAGAAGCCCTTAGAAATGACCCTGACCGAAGTGCCTCCATTTTGAGTAGGATTCCTGCGGGAAGGTGGGGACAGGCAGAAGACCTAAAAGGAGCTACTATTTTTCTGGCTTCGGTGGCTTCTGACTATGTGAATGGGACGATTATTAAGGTAGATGGGGGTTGGATGGGGAGATAGAATACAGTTGTTAGTGGTTGGTTGTTAGTGGTTAGTGGTTAATTTATCATTCTTTATTCCAGATTTTTAATTCCAGATTACTTATAATTCATAACTTAAAATACGGTGGAAATACGACACACACTTAGCCAAAAAGAAACGCAATCATTGGATAGTCAAGAGTTAAGGGATAATTTTTTAATCCAAAATTTAAGTGAAATTGACCAGATAAATATGGTCTATTCTCACTACGATAGAGTAGTGATTGGGGTAGCTCTGCCCGTAAGTCCATCCTTAGCCTTGCCAACTTATCCTAATTTGAAAGCAGACTTTTTCCTTCAAAGACGTGAAATGGGTATCATCAATTTGGGAGGGAAAGGAACAGTAGTTATTGAAAATGAAGCCTTTGAGTTAGATAAATTAGACTGCCTGTACGTTGGTAGAGGTGTGCCAAATGTGAGTTTTAAGAGCCAAGACGGTGCCGAACCAGCCTTGTTTTTCTTGCTTTCTACCCCTGCTCATCAAAGCTATCCTACACGCAAAATGAGCAAGGAGGAGGCTTCACCCACCAATTTGGGGTGCGCGGAAACGGCAAATCAAAGAACGATTTACAAATACATTCATTTGGGTGGAATCCAGAGTTGTCAGTTGGTCATGGGGCTGACTATTTTAAAGAGTGGCAGTGTTTGGAATACCATGCCCGCCCACGTACATGACCGCAGAATGGAGGTTTATTTTTATTTTGATTTACCTGCGGAACATCGAGTGTTTCATCTCATGGGACAGCCTCAAAACACTCGGCACTTGGTAGTGGGCA
>JALOMS010000511.1 GCA_025455345.1 Thermoflexibacter sp.
GATATTCCGAGCGCAGAGATAGGATTGTAGAAGATATAATTGGTAATCCATAGAGCATGCCTTATAGGTCGTTAATAGCTGATAAGTATATTTCTGCTTGTTTTAATATTTTGTCTAACTCCTTGCTATCCATGTTATTGAGTAGATTGTACATCATGCCAATACGTGGATTTTTTTCTAATTTTGATTTATTCCTATCATAAAAGTGCCAATACATACTATTAAAAGGGCAGGCTTTTTCTCCATATTTCAAGTCTTTATTGTAATGACATTGGGTACAATAGTTAGTCATTTTATGTATATAATTTGCACTACCCACATAAGGTTTGGTAGCGACTAAGCCTCCATCGGCAAACTGACTCATGCCCCTTGTATTGGTGATTTCTACCCATTCAATCGCATCTATGTAAATACCAAGATACCATTCATCTACCCAATCGGGGTGTACTCCTGCAAGACTTGCGAAACTTCCTGTAATCATCAATCTTTGAATATGATGTGCATACGCATGATTAAGTGATTGATTAATAGCATGACTGAGGCAGTTCATTTTGGTCTTACCTGTCCAGTAGAAATCAGGTAGGCTATTTTGATGTTCAAAAAAATTGAGTTGGGCAAATTGAGGCATATTTGCCCAATACGCTCCTCTCATATATTCCCTCCAACCAATGATTTGCCTTAAAAAACCTTCTATTTGGGCGATATTGATTTCTGAATCATGTTCCTGCCAATAATCAAGGCTGGCTCTCACTACTTCCAATGGACTCAGCAGTTTTACATTCATCACAAAAGAAAGTCGAGAGTGAAACAAATAAGGGAAATGTGTATCCATTGCGTCTTGATACGTACCAAAATACTTCAAACAATTTTTGAGGAAAAAATCTAATAATACTAACCCTTGTTGGCGAGTAACTGCCCATTCAAAATTATCTAAGTCTATGTTACCTATGGTTTTGACATTCATTTTTTGGATAGTTTGATAAATTTCTTCTACCTCATTTTCAAAAATAGGAGGATTAGGAACAGGTATCTTTCTATCAAATTTCTTGCGATTTTCCGAATCAAAATTCCACTTACCACCGATAGGTTCTCCATTTTCCATGAGTAATTGGTGTTTCTTTCGCATATACCTATAAAAACTTTCCATCAAATACGTCTTTTTACCCGCAAAAAAATGCTTCATTTCCAAACGAGTAGTAAGGAAATGTTCGGAATCAAAAGATTCATAAGGGATAGAAAGACTTTTACAAAACTCAAGTAATTGAACGTCCAAGCGGTACTCATCGGGAAGTTGATATTCAAACTTTTCTATATGGTATTGGTGAATAAGAAAGGATAAGTTTTTAGGAATACTTTGTAAATTGCTTTCATTGTCCAATTTTAGGTAGATAAAAGAATGTCCTTGCTTTTGCTTTTCTTCTGCAAAATTTCGCATTGCCGCAAAAAAAGCGACAACTTTTTGTATATGATGTTGGACATAAGAGGTTTCTTGTAACACTTCCATCATTACATAAGATACTTGAGAGTCGATTTTGTCAAACCAAGAATGTTGGGGGTTTAGTTGGTCTCCTAAGATAAAGCGTAAAATTTTCATTTGAGATGAGTAATATGATATACTATCAACTTTTGTAAGAGGCTTTTGTTTGAGTATTTGTAGTGGCAAAAATGCTATCAATACTTGAACTGCTATCGATTCTACTTAACTTATTTTGGGAAATATACTTTGAAAATCGTCCCTACGTCCAATTGGCTTTCTACTTCTATTTTCCCACCCAAAGATTCTATTTGTGTTTTTACCAGAAATAATCCCATGCCTTTCCCTTCTACATGGTCATGTATTCTCTTATAAAGCCCAAAAATTTTGTATTTATCTATATTGTTTAGATTCATGCCTATTCCATTGTCTTTGAAAGACATACAAATAAAATCTTTCTCTATGGTAGTGCTTATACGAATGATAGGTTCTCGGTGGGGAGATTTGTACTTAATGGCATTGGAAAGTAAGTTATGAATGATACTTTGCACATAACTTTTAATAGAAAAAAGTGTATTTTCTTTGATACCTTTTGTATCTATGAGTGCTTTAGATTTTTCAATTTCATCTCTAAGCAAAAACTGCTCTTGTGTTACTAATTGTATGATGTCAATTTTTTCTTTTATCTTGCTTAAGTCATTGCGTATGCTGATGATTTGGGTTAAATCCCCTATGACTGTGTCCAAATCATTGGTGGTTTTTTTGAGATGGCTCATGATTTCTTTATTGAAATGATATGAATAATCCTCTTCATTAAAAAGATTGACCAAGCCAAGCACTCTGGCAACAGGGGCGCGTAGGTTGTGAGAAATGATATAAGAAAATTGCTGTAAATCTTGATTTTGTTTGGTAAGATTATCCATTGTTTGTTTTAGCTCTTGGGTGCGTTGGGTTACAACGCTTTCTAAGTTGTCATTAAGCAGTTCTATTTCTTGTTTTTTTTCTTCTAAATTTTCATTAATGAGTTTTAGTTCTTCTTGGTGTTGGCGAAGTTCCTCATTTTGCATAATAATTGCCTGATTTTTTTCTTCTATTTCTGCTTTTTGCTTTTGCATTTTTAGGTTGGCTACTGTCTTGTTTCTATTATTGATGTATAGAATAATGATGATAAGCAAAATAAAACATATAATAGCGATAGAAGCATACAAGAGGGTATCTCGTTTTGCTATTTCTGCTTTTTGTTTTTCTATTTCTATCTTGTCTTTTTCTTTTTGGGCGTTGTATTGAAGCAGGAAAATTTGCTTGTTTTTCTTTTCATTAAACAGACTATCATTCTCCACAATCCATCTGCTTTGATAGTAAAACGCGCTATCTATTTGTTTTTTAGCATAATGGCTTTTATATAAAATAGCATAAGCGTCTGCTATTTCTGATTTTTGATTGATAGTACGAGCTAAGTTCAAAGCATTGCGACTATAAATAATCGCAGAGTCTAACTGCTGAGTACTCAGGAATAACTTGCCAACATTATTAAGCGTACCCGCTAAGAGTAGCCGATTATTAATTTTTTCGTTGAATGTAATGCTTTGACGATAATAGTTGAAGGCGCGTTCATAATCTTTCTGTTTCAAATATACTTCTCCAATATAATAAAGGCTAATAGCAATGTAGCGATTATCTTTGATAGTTTGGGAGATAAAAAGAGCTTCTTCCAGACTTTCTAAGGATTTTATAAAGTTCTCTTGATATAAATGTAACAAACCTCTGTGGAACAAGGCTGTAATGAGGAATAACTTATTAGAGGTTTTCCGAAGGATAGTGATTGCTTTGTTTATATACTCATCTGCTTGGGTATAATTGCCTTCTTCTCTATTGATGTCCCCGATTCGGCTAAGGTTAGCTCCTATTAGCTCTGCATCATTGGACAACTCGCTGATTTTTAACGATTGTAAAAAACAATTCATTGCCTTTACATTATCTCCAGCATAATAGGCTATCATTCCCGTATAATAAAGTACGCGCACTTCACCTTTTTTAAAATCAATTTTTTGGCTAAGCGGTAATGCTATCTCTGCATATTGGGAGGCTTTGCGAGGCTCAAACGCATACAATTCACGTATTAAACTCACCATTAGATTGATTTTAGTTGTATCGTGAATGGAGGAATGATTGATTTGTTTTTCTAAACTATCTATAACTGTCTTGTTTTGAGCAAAAGCAAAAGCAGTGCTATATAAATAGCTGATAGTGAATAAAATAAATACTGATAAATATTTGTTATTCATTGAAGTTTTATTTCTACAACCTAATACCGACTACGGAAATATCATCTCTTTGTTCTTCCTCTCCAATATGTTTTTTTAATGTATCAAGTAAGGTATCATATTGTAGTTGGACAGGGTATTGGTGAATTTTTGATAAAATCTCTTTAAAGTTTTTAATTCCAAACTTGACCCTTTCTGGGTCGTTTTGGTCTATATAACCATCGCTTGCTAAATAAATCATGGTGTTTTCAGGCAGAATAATGGTTTGATTAGTAAATTTTCTTTCTTTTTTCAGACTTCCCCCAATAGAATATCGCTCACTGCCCAATTGGATAATTTCATTGTCTTGGACATAGAAAGCTATTCCCTTCGCTCCAGCAAAAGTAACTTGGCTCTG
>JALOMS010000512.1 GCA_025455345.1 Thermoflexibacter sp.
TTTCGGAAGAAGAATATCTCAACCCTATATTTTTCTATTTATTGTTTTATCATTGGCATACGGATTTTGGTCATAGACGATTATTATTTGACGGACTTATTTCCTTCTGCCCCGTTTGAATTGGGAAATAAACTTTCATACCTGACTTTTTATTTGGGCGTTCCATCGTTGGCAATTTTTGTTCATTCACTCTATCCGGAGGATTTCTCCAAATATGTGGTAAGAGCCTATATGTTCTTAGGAGGAGTATTTTCCTTGATTGTTCTTTTCTCCAAAAGTATTTTTTATGCCGAGTTTTTGATTTATTATCAATTAGCCACCCTACTAATTATTTTATATTCTATTTATTTCATTGTCTTGATTTTATTGAGAAAGAGAGAGGGAAGTATGACTTTTACCATAGGCATATTGACCATCTTTATCACAGCCACTAATGATATTCTTTACACTAATCTATTGATTCAGACGGCAAATATTATTCCTTTTGGCTTATTTGTTTTTATATTTAGTCAAACATTGATATTGTCTAAGAAATTTTCTCTTGCCTTCAATCGTGTAGAAGAATTATCCGAAGCACTTCAGAAAAACAATGACCAATTGGAAGAAATTGTTGGGCAACGCACCGCAGAACTCAATGAGTTAAATCTGGCATTGGCACAGAACTTAGAAGAATTGCGCTCTAATATAGATATGATTAATGCTCAAAATAAAGAAATCAAAGCGCAACATCATAGCATTACCTCAAGTATCAACTATGCTAAAAATATCCAAAGCAATATTTTGCCTGATTTCCAACATATCCAAGCTCATTTCCCTGATAGTTTTTTGATTTTTAGAGCAAAAGACATTGTTTCTGGTGATTTTTATTACTTTAATCAGAAACAAAATAAATTTGTTTTGGCGGCGGTGGACTGCACGGGACATGGCGTACCTGGTGCATTTATGAGTCTAATCGGCTACGAAATACTGACCGAAATCATAGAGCATTATCATCTGATGGAGCCTTCTCATATTCTTAAAAGACTTCATTTGGGAATCAAAAAACTGCTCAAACAAGGAGAATCTACTTCTAATAGTCGCGACGGAATGGACATAGCCTTAGTAGTTATTGACATGGAAAAGAAAGAGTTGCTCTTTGCTGGAGCCAAAACCCCCTTGGTCTATATTGAGAATGGCAAAATGAAGATGATAGACGGGGATAACCTTCATATTGGGGGTATCAATTCCAAAGATTCTATTGAGTTCCAACAAACGACACTTCCTTTTGGAGATAAAGAAAACTTCAGTTTTTATTTGTTTTCAGATGGCTATCAAGACCAATTTGGTGGTGAGCAAAATAAGAAATTGATGAAACGTCATTTTAGAGAACTTTTATTCCAACTCCACGCTATGCCTATGAAAGAACAAGGAGACTTACTTTTAGAATGGCATGAGGCATGGAAAGGTAACATTGCCCAGACTGATGATATATTGGTCATGGGACTAAGACTCAAATAAGGTACAGCGTTTGTTTAATTAACCAAAAAAAAATCTTTGATTGTAAAATTTTGAATGAATTTTGCAAGAGGTATTTGAACAAACTCATACAAATATGAAACAGATAATACTCGTTACGTTTTTTTTACTCATATCGCTTCTGAGCCATGCCCAAATATCTTCCGTAAAGTTTAACAAAGACGCATTCCAAAGAAATCTGATAGGGCAACATGGCATTACCTTACAATGGATTAGTTGGGAATACAGAGGCTCAGTCGTTATCAAAGAAGAAAATAAGCAACTACAAATCAAAGGCTTACAAAAAAGCAAAGAAAATAAAACAGATTCGGTAAGCATTGATGGTGTATTAGAAATTATTAGCGATAAAGAAATGCAGTTCACAGGCAAAATTATAACAACTATTTCTTATAATAACAATGGCAAGCCCTGCGAGAGAGAAGGAACATTTACCTTCAAAAAAACAGGCAATCGCAGGTATTGGAGATTACAAGAAATGAAAAATTGTGATGGAGTAGTTGTAGATTACATAGATTTATATTTTTAAAAATCGTTAAAAAGATTCATTTTTTAGCAACTTTATCTTACCTTCGAGCGTACTTTTTTCAAGTTTCCCCAATCTTACTATAACTACTTAGTGCTGTGTTATCATTAATAATAACAAGCAATGCTTAAACTTTTTATTTGTATCATTTTATTTTTGCTATCTTTTACCTTAGCTTTTGGGCAGAACGATAGTATTTTTGTTCAGATGGATAGACTTGGCGTTCCTGAAATCATACAAGGAAAGTCTATTTCGGAAGAAAAAGTAGTAGGCGCAAGCCGTTCCGTAAAGAAAATAGAAGATTTGCCTATTACCGTTTATGTTATTTCACAAGAGGAAATTCTTAGGAATGGCTATACTACGCTTGTGGACGCACTCAAGATGGTGCCAGGAATTCGTACTTCCAAGCCGGGTAGCGGGTTTTCTGGAGAAACATTTTTGATGCGTGGTTTAGAAGGCAATGTTTATACTAAAATCTTGCTCAATAATCTCCCTATCCAAAACTCAGCAATCGGGGGTTTGGCTATTGGCGAACAGTTACCTATTGCCCAAGTAGATAGGATAGAGATAATCTACGGTCCCTCTTCGGCAGTCTATGGAGCAGACGCAATGGCTGGAGTCATCAATATCATCACCAAAAATCCTCAGAACTCCTCTTTCGCCCAAATCAACATGGTTACAGGACAGTTTGGGTATCGTCATGCTAATTTCATGGCGGGAGGAAAAATAGGACGCAATAAAAACATAGTTCAATATACTATCTACGGAAATAGAGGTAGTCGAGAGGACTTAAATATAAAAACAGGAGCGCATGAAACACTCTTCAGTCCTATTAGAGGGTCTTTGGACAATAGCATTGTCAGAGAATTTGAGGGTCTGACCAATGAGCAGATACAGAGATTCTTATCGACTGAAAGAGGGCAGATTTTTCAAAATCAACTACAAGCAATAGGAGGAGGATACTACAGAGGCACTGCAATTAGCCCTGAAATGAATGAACTGCCACAGCAGAGCTATCTCATTGGAGTTAAGCTAAATTATAAAGGCATACAAGTTGGATTTGATGAGATGTACCGCCAAGACCACTCTTCCGTAGGGCGGCAACCTCTATTTTTTGGTTATCAAAATCCAGATAATTATATTGGTGAAAAAACTCAAATCGTTTCCCTTAACTATTCCAAAGAGATAAAAAAATTTACTCTCACTACTAACTTCATGTATTTGAGGAATAGATATGACAGAACATCTTCTTTAGCCACTAATTACAACAATGATGGTCGCAGTTACCTCTATCAAGCCTCTGATGATATTTTTGGAGAAGTTTTGCTTAACTATAATCTCAGCAAGTCTTGGGAATTTACAGGAGGGCTATCCTACCGCTCCTCAAGCACCCTCCCTTTGACCAGAGAATTTGCAAGCCCTTTTAATCCTAATAATTACAAACCCTTTACCAATCATCGCCCTACTCCAGACCCTATACTTGGAAATTTTGGAATTAATCCTCTTTTATCAGATAATTTGGGAGGATTCGTACAGTTTTACAGAACAGGCAAACGTTGGACTGTTGTAGGAGCTTCGCGTTTTGATTTCCCATCTAACTACCAAGGGCAATCTTATAACCGCCTCGCTATTATGTACAAAATCACGCCCAGAACTACGATTAGAGCAAGTTATGGCTTTGCATTCAAAGCACCCGTACCTAATGTTGCTTATAATTCCATCGCTATCTTGGATAGAGAATTTAACCCGCAAACAGGGCAGTTTGGCAATCCTACAGGCTTAGTGAATTACCAAGTTATCCCAAGTCCTAATCTCCAACCAGAAAATCTAAACGCAAGTGAATTAGGCATGAGGTTTAACTTGAACTCTAATCTATATTTAGATGTATTTTATTTCGGTAATGTTATTCAAAATTTGATTATCGCTACCAATGTCCCAATAGATAAAAGCGTCTATCCCTTAGCCAATCAAGATAACAATGGAGGTTTAGTGAGGGCTTATTTTAATGATTCTACTACCATTGCCGTATTGAATGGAATCCAAACGGTATTCCGTGCTAAGAATATTGTTCCAAGTATTGGGTTAAGTAC
>JALOMS010000513.1 GCA_025455345.1 Thermoflexibacter sp.
AATCAGGAAGAAGAAGACTATTTGGGTGGAAAAACAGGCAAGAAAAATATTGCACAAGGCATCTATAAAGCCTTTGAGAAATACAAAAACTCCGTAGAAAATAAGAAAAATAAATCAGAAGAGTAACTATTGGGCAAGCTAAAATTGCCAAATATTCTATGATAGTATGACTGTCCAAAAAGAAATATACTTTTATAAAGTGTAAAGTTTTTGGACAGTTCCATTTGGGTTCTATACCTTATTCTTTTGCCAATGAATCTGATAATTATAAGCCATTTTCACTTAATAAATATACCAAAGCCGCCATTGCTCCTGCTCCAAGATTAAGTTCGCGCTTATTTACCTTATCAAATGTATCTTGTGCGGTATGATGTAAATCAAAATATCTTTGTGAATCAGGCACATAACCTATCAATACTGTATTTTGATTTCTTAAAGGACTAATATCCGCACCACCACCACCTTGTTTGATTGCATTAATGCCATAAGGTTCAAAAAGCGGTGTCCATACTTGCATTTTTTGTAGGATTTCCTTAGCCGCTTCTGTGGTAAATTCTCGTGGAGTAAATCCTCCTCTATCTGATTCTATGGCGGCTATGTGCTTCTCATTGTTTTCTAAGGCTATTTTTGCGTACTCCAAACCACCTCTTAGCCCATTTTCCTCATTCATAAACATTACAGCCCTAATAGTGCGCTTGGGCTTGATATTCAATGCTTTAAATGCCCTTAAAACTTCAATAGCCTGCATACAACCAGCTCCGTCATCATGCGCTCCTTCTGCCAAATCCCATGAATCTAAGTGTCCACCTACCACAATAATTTCTTCTGGTTTTTCGCTTCCTTTGATTTCGCCGATTACATTATAGGATAATATATCAGGGAACATTTGGCAATGTGTTTCAAAATGAAAAAGTAAGGTAGTATCATTTTTAAGTAAAGAACTCAATAGCTCCGCCCCTTTCGTGCTAATCGCCACTGCGGGAATCTGCCGAACAAATTGATACCGAGTACTTCCTGTATGAGGGAAATCGTCTATTTCAGATGCTAACGAGCGCACTACTACCCCAATAGCTCCTAATTTGGCGGCTTCCGAAGGACCAGCTCCTCTTTGGTCAGATGCTCCTCCATAAGCCTCAAAGGTATTGAATTTGGTAGCATCCATAGGGCGATTAAAGAATACTATTTTCCCATTTACTTTCCCTTTACCAAGATTTTTTAATTCTTCAAAATTCTTGACTTCCAATACTTTAGCGGTGATTCCTCCTTTGCCTGTGCCTACCGAGTTCCCCAAAGCACACACATTGACTATTTGCTCACCTATTTGCTTTGAGTTGAGTATCTTTCCTACCTCTTTTTGTCCTCTTACCCAATGAGGTACCATGACAGGTTGGAGAAATACGCGGTCTAATTTCATGGTATCCATGAGATAGCGAGTATATTCTACTGCCGCTGCCGCTTGTGGAGAACCGCTTAAGCGCGCTCCAATTTTTTTGCATAGATATTCTAATTGTGGATAAGCCTGCCCATGAGTGAGGATTTCACTGTAAATCTGACGAATCATTAAAGAATCTTTGTTTTGAGCAAAGGAGCTTGGGAAAATAAATAATAAAAATAAAAAAATGATAATCAATGACTTGTGAATCATAATATTTTGCTTTTTAAGGTTTTTACAAATATAATTGCTTCTCAAGTAATATTATTATAAGAATCATTGATTAATCTGTTCTTTCTTACTTTTGCAAGACAAATACCCAATCGCTGGTAGTACCCTCTCTACGAGGCGCAGTAAATGTACCATTGGCGGGTATAGATTGCATGACTTCCCTTTGTCCGTTGGCGGGATTGAGCCAGTAGCCACTTTTGGGTTTGAACTTTGCGTAATTGATGGTGAAAGTGCGCTGACTTCCATCTGAGGTGGCAGGGATAAAGGCAATGAGTAATCCATCTTCCTTAGAAGTAGCCACAGGAATGTACTGACTGCCCCCATATTTGCCTCTGTTTGAAGAAATAACCGAATTCTTGCTTTGGTCAAAGTCAGGTTGGAGCGTCCACCACTTGATACGATTCATAAACTCATAAAAGTAAATCATTGCAGGGCTATTCGTGCCATTGATATACTCACGCCAATTGTTGGGGAATGACCACATTTTCAAATGCCCGTTGATGAATCCTCCCAATCCACCTGATAGCAAGAAAGTGTACATTTGGTGATGGATAAAATGACTTTGCATGGTGGGAGTCCAATTCCAGCCATGAAAGCCAGAACCTATCAAATCGTCATAAAAACCTTCTGTATAGATAATAGGCATGGGTTTTTTGACCATGTAGCCTCGTTCCGTGAGCCTGTATATGCGTTCAGAGGTATAGGCATACACACCGTTGTAAGTAAGGTCAATGTGGTGTTCGCTTGCTAACTCGTCCTCTCTGGTGTGATAGGTGAAAACTGACTTGGGGTCTTGGCTTCTGATTCCTTCTTGGATAGCTTCAAATTTTTCCTTTCCTTTGCTTGCGTCCCCGCCCAACACCCAAATCAAGTTCTTAAACTTTGCAAAACGTTTTCCTAAGTAAGCCCCATATTTTTCCAAGACAGGCAAAGATGTAGTCGCTATTAATTCATTGCGCCAGCCTTCCTCATCACTGCAACACCCCCAATAAGCAACAGTAAGCAAGACCACGAAACCCTTTTGCTGGGCAGTCTGCACGACCCACTCCGCATGGTCAAAATAGGCTTCGTTCATATCGACAAAATTTTCTTTGCCAAAAGGATTGCACTGACAATCAACCTGTTTGATTTCTTTTTCTTCTGACAAAATATCTACCAAAATGGCATTGTAGCCTTGTTTTTTGCGCGCTTCAAAATATTCCTCTGCTTCTGACTTCTTCAAATCCACTATCAACTGCCAAGGCGTATCGCCACATAGATAAATAGGTTTTTGTGCATTGTCAATAAAATAATGCCCGTTTTTACTTGCTTGGATAGGGAAGTTAATTTGGGCAAAACTTACACTATACCAAAGAAATAATCCCAATATGACTGTTATTTTTTTCATCTATTTTACTTTTTTGATTGCAAATAATTGATTTTTTCTATTATACTCACTCGTTTATAGTAGAGTTTGGCGAAGCGGAGTGCCGCCCAGCGTATCTACTGTATTTTAATAGCAAGTCTAAGACTTACATAAGAAGACTGAAGGCTAAAAAAAGGCGAACCTTTCCCTAAAACAAAGAATTAAGTTACCTATTCTATTTCAATCCTATCAACTTCTTTCATTAGACGGTCTGTTTCAGTAAGGGCAACAATGATTTTTTGGTAGTGTACTATGTCCTCAAAGTCTAAAGTTCTATCTTTGCGGTCTTTAAGCCATTTTTGGGCAGGTTGATATCCGCCAATATAAAACTCCCATGCTACTTGTGATACATTGTCAAAATATTGCGTGTCATTGATATACACTTTTCCATCTTGGTATTTTACTTTTCCTACGGCGTTATCTCCACTAATTGGATATTGGGTAATGTAATTTTCAATGGTCGGACTTTCCAATAAATGAATTTGGCGTATTTGGCTACCTAATTTTACCAACTTCCAAAAAGTGGCTTTATGTTTTGGATAGGGAACTCTTGGGAAGTCTATTTTGAGGAACTCCTTGTATTTTTCTCGGTACGTTGGTGAATGTAAGACTGCATAAATGTAATCTAACAAATCAATTGGGGCAAAGGTATTTTCTTTGTTTTCTTTCTCGTTGGTGAAGGTCAAGCCTAAGTCTTCGGCTATTTGCCCTACGATTTCTTTATTTAGGTTAGGGATTCTTTCTTGAGATACTATGAATGGAACAAGTGTTTGGGCTTGTGTACTGTTGTTTTTTAGTTTGTCTTGTACCTCTTTTAACTGAAGTCTCAATTTTTGGAGGCTTTTTACTTGCGTGTTGTATAATTTTTGAATCTCCTTATCAGGATTTTTGACACTATCATACATTTTTTGAATGATTTGCAAAGACTTTCCAGAGCTGTCAATCAGGGTGAGCAACTCTTCTTTGCGTAGTTCCAAAAGTTGTAGTTCGTCTAATTCATATTTTTTTCCTATGGTTTGCTGTACTTTGGTGTCAGGGTAGAGATAGAGAGGGAATAAGTGTCAGGGTAGAGATAGAGAGGGAATAATCTACCTGTACCAAATAACCCAGAATTATCTAAAATAGGGCGAGAACTAAGTGTTTTTGAAATAAAAATATGTTTGTATCCCTTAGCTGCTTGATTTGTAGTAATGAAAACTATATTATCCTTTTTAAATACGTGCTTATTTACTGTAATTGCAGGATAAGTATGAAAACCTCTTGAAGTGCCTGTAAAATATGTATGTCTAAAGTCAAATGGTTTTACTTGTAACAGCGCATATTCTTCATTGGAAGATAGAAAGTCTTTCTTAAAAAATTCTAACACCCAATCCCTTGAGTCTTTTAATAAATATTTATTTCTAAATTCAATACTTGATAATGTTTTTATATCATTACCAATATTTACTAATTCTTTTTTTGAAAATGCTTGTCCAACGCTTTCCCGTCCAACTTCAATACCATTACTTGTTACAGAAAATAGTAAATCTACCCTAATTCCATTTTCATATTTTCCTATTTCTTCAAAGTTTTTTGGCACAAAAAAGTAGTTAGGTTTAGCTACTTTTAATGGTTTCCAATCCAAAGATTTTAAAGAGTTTTTATTTAAAAAATTATACTTATACTCTCTTTTCCCTTGTAAGTCAAAATGGAAAACTTCGCCTAATTCATCTTTTTTTCTCTTTCCTGTTTTCACAAATATATTGATACTTACCCCTTGCATAATGTCAAAAACATTTTGGTCTGGACTACCATCTGGGCAAACTTCTTTTTTCTTTGTGTTTCCATGCAAGTCTAAAATATAGATTTTATCAAAACTTTCTAACAAATGTTTACGCATTTGGCGGTGTGTGATACCATCAATGAAACTATTGTTAGAAATATAGGCTAAAATTCCACTTCCATTTTTATCAATAAAATGCTGCCCATAACGAATAAACTTGATGTAGTCATCATCAAGGTTTATTTTCCGTTCATTCAAATTCTTTTTATAGTCTGCAATAAGATGTTGTATCCATTCGCCTTTGTTGGTACTGCTTACAGCATACGGCGGATTTCCAATGACACACATCACTGGCGTATCTCTTTTGATTTGGTTCGCTTCGTTTGCTTCATTGCTCAACCATTGGGCAAATAAAGTACCTGTATCGGGGTGGCTTTCTTCTAAACTGTTGGTTAAAAAAATCCTACAACGCTGGTTGCTTGTCGGTTGGTAACCCGTTTCAGTCAATAGCAAATCTAATTTCAAGTGTGCCATAGCGTAACTCGCCATGAGCAACTCAAACCCGTTGAGGCGTGGTAATAAGTCATTTACTACATAGTTACTCCAAATACCTTGTTGCCCTTTGAATTTTTGGTAAATATGCTTGACCACTTCGGCAAGGAAAGTGCCTGTACCTGTGGCGGGGTCAAGTATCTGTACCCTATGTACTTCTTGCTCTATTTCTTTGCCTTGCTTTTCAGTTTTAATCTTTACTTTGTTTGTATCTGCCAAGCCTTGCGGTAAATCAAACTCTGTTTTGAGAATGTCATCAACGGCACGCACTATGAAGTTTACCACAGGGGCTGGGGTGTACCATACGCCTCTTGCTTTGCGGAGTTGTGGGTCGTATTCACTCAAAAAGTCCTCGTAAAAGTGAATAATAGGGTCTTCTGTTTGAGTGCTTTTGCCATAGTTTTTGAGCATTTCCTCCACATTACAAGCCAAAAAGATATTTACCAAGTCATCTACAATCCACTTGATACGGTCATCTACGTCTAAGCCTGCAATGTAACCGAATAATTTTTTAAGAAAAGGGTTAGATTTTGGTATCAGCTCGTAAGCCTCTTGTCTGCTAAACGTAGGTAAGGTAGGGTCGTGATACCTTGCCGCAAACATCCCATAAGCAATCGTTTGGGCATAGACATCAGCAAAACCCTTGGGTGTGATGTCGTGTATCAAAATTTCCTTAAAAGCAGTCATTTGGTCTTTGAGGGTGCTATCCTCGTGGTGAGCTTCATCACTGCTTACAGCTTTCTCTATAATCTCTGCCAATAACCTTGTTTTGCTTGCCATCATCTCGGCAAGTTTTTTAGAACTTGTGATATTTTGCCCAATGTGTGTGCAAAAATCTGTTATTAAGTTGGTGAACGTAGCGAAGTTTTGTGGAATAGGCTGAATACCTTTGGGAGTAAGTTCTGCAATAGCCACTTTGATGACAAACTTTCCATTTCTGTATAAATGAAAGTCTAAATAGTCTGTAAAAATGATATTGTCTAAGGAGGTTTTGTAACGGTCAAACTGCTCTTTGTTGCCGTTTTTCTTTGCCCCTTCCAAGTCCTTATCGCCTATGTCCTTTGCCTCAATAAATCCTATGGGTATCTCTTTATTAGTCAAGATATAATCGGGTGCGCCACAGGCTTGTCTTTTAGGTTCGTTGGTTGCCCTAATGTTGGGAGCTATTGTTTCTATGAGGTTTTGTAAATCACCGCGAAATGTATGCTCGGTAGCATTACCAAGTTTATATCTTTTGTTGATGTTGTCTATGTATTGTTCTAAGGTCATGTTAGGTACTTAATTTTTATGCTAAGGTGTGTGTTTTTGAATAGTATAAAACATCTTATTATTTTCCCCCAGCTTGTAAGTATATCAACAAAAATAAACGTTTTTTCAGTTCCAGGCTGGAAGTCCCGTTAGGGACATAAGCTTTGTAGAAACTAAATTAAGCCCAAAATCTAAGTCCCATAGGGACGATACAAATATTTGTTAATGAAATAGTT
>JALOMS010000514.1 GCA_025455345.1 Thermoflexibacter sp.
GTTAATCCCCAAAGGACTAAAGGTCTCATCTAAACGCTGATAGGTAGGTGTTACAAATAACCCAAAGAACCCACCATTCTGCATAGCAAGCCAAATAGGATTAAAACTGATAACACGCTCTTGCAATCTTCCTGTGGATGCTTGCAAATAAGTTTCTACAAACATACCAGGCTCAAAACCTCTGACCCATTTGGGCTTCCAATCTGGTCTCCAAACCGCAAAACCGCCTGTGGAGTTAGAAATCACATCATAGCGCGATACAAAACCCATTTCAGGGTTAAAATCTTTGGTAACTATGGTGCTGGTACTCCACCCGACAAATTGGTTGCTATTATACGAAAATTGTAAATATCCCGCCATGCCTTGTGCGCCACGATTTTGTGTAGAGCTTGTCCCTACAGCCATCATATTGAGAGAGAGTTTTTGACTCAAGCGAAAAAAACCATCTACGGCTCCCGTCCAATTGGTATAACCTGCGGCATCTGGCACAGATTCTCTATTTTTCATCGTGAAGATTCCACCTACGCGATTTTGTTTGCCAATATTATGAGAATAGCGGGTAACAGCAAAGTTCGTTGCTCCGTTTTCCTCATTGCCTCTTTGCCGCATAATAATAGCCCCATAATTTCTTTTCAAAGAACGACTTACCAAGCGCGCACCCGCATCCACAGGAATCGGATTCCCACTATCATCTAATCCAATCCTACGACTAAAGAAAGGCTGAATACGCATAGAACCCCCAACCAAAGCATCCGCAGGAGCTAATCCCGCCGCAAAAAGACTGGCATTTTCTAAGAAAAACTGACGACGTTCAGGAAAAAACACAGAAAAACGAGTAACGTTATTCACCTGCCTATCTGCATCTGCTTGGGCAAAGTCCGTATTAAAAGTCAAATCCAATACGGTATTGGGATTGATAGCCCACTTGACCTCTCCACCTATTTTAGCACTTGTTTTTTGCTCATACCCAACCTCATTCCCATTATATTTGTCCGCAACACCAAGAACATAAGGCTGTACACGCACATTAGGGGAGGGCGGCGGCGGTTGTATATCTTTCAAAATTCCCGCATATTCCATTCTTAGTACACTAAACGCTCTGGGGAAAGGAGACCAAGTAGTTAGCTCATTGGTCTTACGGCGATTACGGAAAAAATTAATCCCCCATGATTGGGAAGGAGTGTCAGTTTTCGGATAGCGCAAAGTCTGCCAAGGAATAGCGATTTCAGCAGTCCACCCATTTTTATTGCGTTGGGTACGTACCCTCCAAAGTCCGTCCCAATCAGTGTCAAAAAGTCTATCATCAAATGAGAGCAAGTCCCTCTGTGTGCCATAAGGATTAGTCATAAAAGCCATAGCATTGCGCTTGTCATTAAAAGCGTCTATGCTTATTCCAAAAAAATCATGCGCCCGAAAATCAAAATCTCTATCAAAATCTCTACGCATATCAGGCACGCGAATCGCATTTCTCCCCGCCGAGTCTTTGCAGAAAGCGGCAATATAAAGAAAATACTTATTGTACAAAATGCGAATTTCCGTGTCCTGATTGGCTTGATTTCCTTGTAAAGGTTCTACCTGTACAAACTCACTGACGGGGCGAGCCTTTTGCCATTCTGCTTCATCTAAATTGCCGTCTATATCCAAGTTGGTCTCAATTTGGATAGCATAAACCTCTCTCTTGATAGAATCAGGTAAAAAAATATCTTGGCTATATGCCTGTTTTTCAAATAAAAACAAAAAAATAATAACTGAGGACAAAGATAAAAGTAATCTCATCTTTTAGTGTTTAAATAATAAAATGGAGTGTAAATAAAAGAATATTGTGAAGGACTTATAGGAATATGAATGCAAAGCTAATAAAAAAATAAAGTTTTTATATATTTGCATCAAATAAATATTTTGGAAATGAAATCAATTAGCATAGCTATTCTTTTAAACTTATTTACACTTTTTTCCATATTAGCCCAACAACAAGAAGCCCGTTGCGGGTTTCCTAAAACAACGGAAGAAAAAAAGCAACAACATGGTTATTTCTTTGATTATCAAGAGCAACTCAATCGAGAAATAGAAAAACGCAAGCAAGAGGAATCCCTCGCTCGTACCGAAGAAACCAGTTTTCTTATCCCTATTATTGTTCATGTAATCCACAATGGAGAACCCATAGGAACAGGAACAAACATCTCTGCCGCCCAAATACAAACCCAAATAGACGTACTCAATGAAGACTATGGGAATTATCATGCTTATACCAATCGCACCCTGCCCCAATTCAAGGATTTGGCTGATGATGCCAGGATTCGTTTCATATTGGCGGATTTTGACCCGAATGGCAATCGATTGGCTGAAAAAGGAATTCGCAGATTACCTGCGCCTAACGGAAGGCGCGTATGGACTTTTGCTGATTTTGATAGAGATGTAAAACCTAATACTATCTGGGATACAAATAGATATCTAAATATTTGGACAGTAGATAGCTTAAGAGAAGGAAGTACTGTATTCACAGGATATTCCTCTCTTCCTGATTTGACTAATTTAGGTGGAATTCCCAATAATGGTTCAGGCAATCTGAATAATACAGATGGGATAGTGATTCGCTATAATCGCTTTGGTTCTTTGGCTAAGATTGATGTTCCTCAACTTCGCAGAACAAATGCAAGAGGCTTCTTGTTTGTATATGGAAGAACTTTAACGCATGAAGTAGGACATTTTTTGGGTTTATTACACCCTTGGGAAGCAGAAAATTGCTCTTTTGATGGGGATTATTGCCCTGATACACCTTTGACTTCGCAAGAAGTAATAGAAAATCACTTAAATACAGAATGTTCTTTAAATCAAATTAGATGTGGGCAGGTAACTATGGTGCAGAACTATATGGACTATGGTCGTGATACCTGTATGACGCTTTTTACCAAAGACCAAATCAGACGCATGAGGACGGTCTTGCAAGTAAGTCCACGAAGAGTAGCACTCACTAAATCTAACGTAGTCAGCTATATAGATAGAATTTTAAGTGATAATATTAGCATATATCCTAATCCTACTCACCATTATATTCGCGTATCTGCGCCAGACATTAGACTCAAAAGTTATCAAATTTATCACTTGCAGGGGCAGTTAGTCATGCAAGACTATTTTGATGAAATAACCCAATCCATAGACGTGAGCAAACTCAGCGCAGGTATTTATCTTTTACAAATACAAACTAATCGTGGGATAGCTGTCAAAAAGATATTGATTGAATAAAAAACAAACAATTTTATCCTCAAATACCAATAAACTTTTATTCTTGGTATAAAAATCCTTAACTTGCCTTGCCAATAAACATCGTTGCATTTATTAAACTAAACCATTTTTATCATTTTTCTGATAATCAAACAAAAATGAACAATGTTTTAACTTTAGTCAAGCAAAAACTTGGCAAGCCTTACGAAGACCTTGAGTTCCTCTTGGAATGTTTTAAAGAAGTTTTATTGGAAAGCAATACCCCCGAATTAGCAAAGTTGCTTCCTTGGATAAATCCCAATCCAGAACACATCTTGTTTAGAAAAAGAGATATACAGCTCTATTCTATTGCTTTTCAGTTTTTGAATTTGGTGGAAATCAATGCGGCTGTCCAAGAGCGCAGACATCAAGAAAACGAGCATAGTCTAAGCGCAGTCAATGGATTGTGGGGACAGAATCTGCTCAAACTCAAAGAAGCAGGACTTACTCCAGAAAAAATAGCTAATTTGTTAGGGAATATTTATGTAGAACCTGTGCTTACCGCGCACCCTACCGAAGCCAAACGCACTACCGTCTTAGAACACCAAAGAGAGCTATACTTGCTTTTGGTAAAGCGCGAAAATCAAATGTACACCACTACCGAGCAGGAGGAAATTCGTAGAGAAATCAAATTGTGTATAGAAAAACTGTGGCGTACTGGAGAGATTTTTTTAGAAAAGCCTAATGTGCTTTCAGAGCTTAGAGGGGTTACTTATTATTTGATGAATGTCTTTCCTGAAGTTATCCCTTTGTTGGACAGGAGGTTGGTACAGGCATGGAAGAGTATTGGGTTTGATGAAAACCTATTGAGAAATTCTAATCTTTATCCTAAAATTATTTTTGGCAATTGGGTAGGTGGAGATAGAGATGGACACCCCTTAGTTACCGCAGATATTACCAGAACTGCCTTGCGAACCTTGCGTTTTGATGCTTTGGTAGTGATTAGAAGGCAATTGGCTAAACTTGTCAAAGAATTGAGTTTTTCATATGCTTATGAAAAGGCTTATGAGCCGTTGCGAATCAGAATCAATGAAATAATAGAGGAATTGGGCGAAGAGGGGCAGGAGGCGTTCGAGCGCAACCAAGGGGAGGTATTCCGTCAATATGTAAATCTACTCATGGCAAAACTTCCCATAGATGTAAAACGGGAACACGCTACAGAACTAAAAGACGAAACAGGAAGGTATGTTTTTGCCTATGAATTATTAGAAGATTTGTTCTTATTACAAGAAAGTTTGGTAATATATGGCTCAAAATCAATTGCTTACTCTGAAGTACACGAAGCTATTCGCATAGTCCAGACTTTTGGATTCCAATTAGCCAGATTGGATATTAGACAAAATAGCCGATTTCACGACTTAGCAATTTCTCAATTGATGAATGTGTCTTCTCAAAACGGAGCGGCTTTCCTCCAATGGGGCGAAGAGGATAGGATTCGCTTTTTTGACCACGAACTCTTATCTATCAGACCCTTTGCCCACCCCAATACTCCCTTAGACAAGGAAGCGCAGGCGGTTACAGATGTGTACAAAGTAGTAGCCGAGTATATTCAAAAATATGGTTACTATGGCATTGGTTCTCTTATTATTAGCATGACTCGCAATGCCGCAGACTTGCTTGCTGTATATATATTTGTACGGGAAGCTGGTCTATTACAAAGCGAAAATGGAGAGTTAGTTTGTCCACTGCACGTAGTACCTCTTTTTGAAACGATAGAAGACTTGCAGAGAAGTACAGAAATCATGACTACTTTCCTCAATCACCCCTTTACTAAGAAAAGTTTGATTTATCAACAGCAACAGCATGGTTATGAGCGTCCTCTCCAGCAGATTATGATAGGATATAGCGATAGCAACAAAGATGGCGGTATTTTAGCAAGTGCTATTGCATTGTATAAAGCCCAACAACAACTCATCAAATTAGGCAATGAGTTTGGCATAGACATAGAGTTTTTCCACGGTAAAGGCGGAACAATTAGTCGTGGTTCTGGACCTGTGCATTGGTTTTTGCAAGCACTCCCCTTTGGCTCTATCAATGGTTGTATTCGCCTTACCGAGCAGGGGGAAACAATCGCTCAAAAGTATGCCAATAAGATTAATGCCGTTTATAATTTAGAACTTTTGGTGAGTGGAGCTACCTGCCAAAGCATTTTGCATCATTCTATACCCGAAAAAGC
>JALOMS010000515.1 GCA_025455345.1 Thermoflexibacter sp.
AGCAAAAGTGCTATTTTTTTGTTGGATAAGTAGGCTACTTGCTTTCCATTTGCTATTAGGTACGAAAAGGTCTTCTAAGCCATCACCATTGATGTCGCCTTTGGCAATTTTACTGCCCTGCGTAGATAAAGAATAGGGAATAAGGAACTCTCTTTCAAAATCCGAAATAGAATTTTCTTCGTGTTTGAAAGGGCTATTGATTTGATTTGTAATATCTTGGAATAGTTGGGGACTATCACAAGACACACAAGGATAGAGCTTAGGACTATTTTTATCAAGTGCCTCACTTTGTTTTAATAGGAGGAGTTGATTTGTCTTTACATTGGTCAAGAGTTGAGATTTTCCATTGTTCCAAGTGATTAGTAGCGAGTCTATAATTTCGTGCTGCCCTACGCCAATCGTAAGTGTATGGTCAACGGAAGATTGGAAACCACGTGTAGGTGATTGTTCGTGATAAATAATGTTATCTTTTAGTTTTAGAGTTAGATGAGCACCAATGCCAGAAGTATTTTTATCATTCCCTAATAGTTTGATTTTTAGATAATTATTTTTATCTGTGTTTTGATTTTCATAGATAGACGCAGTTTCATTAAAGTTATTGACTATCAAGTCCAAATCTCCATCATTGTCCAAATCAGCATACGCACTTCCATTGGAAAAACCCGCCTTGTCCACTCCCCAATTTTTAGATAAATTATTAAAAGTAAGGTTTTTATTGTTTTTAAAGGCATAATTAGGCACTTTGATAATTGGCATTTTTTCTGTGTATTTGAGTTTTGCCTCATCTATGCCTTGCAACAGAGGGTATCTGACATTGGGTTCGGAAACAAATTTGAGGTAATCCATGTCATTCGGGCGACGGGGAATACCATTAGCCACAAACAAATCCTTCCACCCATCACCGTCCAAATCAGCAAAAAGAACTGACCAACTCCAATCGGTAGTAGCTACTCCCGCTAATTGGGCGATTTCAAAAAGTCTGAAATTAACTTTATCTTGAGCAGGAGAAGGTTTTTGGGTACTATTTTTAGGAAAATTGTTTGCATTTTTTGAGGAAATAGGCAGATTGAGTTGCAAGGCGTTTTTGGCGAACTGATGATAATAGCCAAAAGAATATTTGAATTGGTAAATGCTATAAGCGTCCGCACTTTCCTCAGATTCCTTTCGGATTTGCTCTATTTCAGGCATCATGTCAGCAGAAAACACATCTAAGCGACCGTCATTGTTAAAATCTGCCATATCTACACCCATAGAAAACTTGCTTGTATGCCCCACGACCTGCCTAATGCTTTCTGTAAAAGTGCCATTGCCATTGTTCAGATAGATGTAGTCATTTTCATGAAAATCATTGGCTATGTAAATGTCTTGCCAGCCATCTTGGTTTATGTCGCCAATCGTGATACCCAATCCATAGCCTACGGCACTGCTATAAATGCCTGCTTTTTCGCTAACATCTATGAACTTCCCTTTTTCATTTTTCATTAGCTTATCGCCTGCTCTTTCATTTTTCTCAGGGCGAATCTCCGCCGCAGGTACATAAGTACCTTCATAATGTGTAGAATGATTCAATAAATAACAATCCAAATCTCCGTCTTTATCGTAGTCAAAAAAAGCGGCTTGGGTAGCAAAACCTGAGAAATTAAGCCCAAACTCTGCTGACTTTTCGGAGAATGTCCCGTCTTGATTATTTATAAATAACTGATTATGTGCTTTTAATTTTAATAAATTACTCACATTGCATACATAGATGTCCAACCAACCGTCTCCGTTCACATCTGCCATGGTAGTTCCTGTAGTCCAGCCAATGATGCCCGCTACTCCTGCTTTTTCAGTGATGTCTTCAAATTTCAAGTTCCCTTTGTTTAGAAAAAGTTTGTTGGGTAGGCGATTAGCTGTAAAATAAATATCGGGCAAGCCATCATTGTTAATATCGCCAACACTTACTCCGCCGCCATTGTAGAAATAGAGATAATTCAGAATATTGAAAGTAGTATCTTCTTTGACAATGTTGGCAAAGTCTATCCCTGTTTGAGAGGCAGGTAATAATTTGAAAAGAGGAGCCTCCATCGTCGTATTATCAGAGGTCTTAACATCATTTTTTATATCTGATTGATTACAAGCAAATAAAAGAGATAAAATAAGAAAAAATACTATATTTGATAACCTTTTATTTTTCATATTATTCAGTTTAATTTTTTTATCATTTTGGGGTAGCAAAGATAAATAAGTGATTAGATAGAATTATCATGGAATTTTTAAAATAATTTGTTTCATTGCTTTGGTATTAATAATTTTGAAACGAGTGTTCGCCTTCTATTACTTTTAACAATTAAATTGTTTTACCTTATTGTTATATTATGTATAATATTGTTTCATTTGTATGTGTAGATGAAAGCGATAAAGATGCCCAAGTTTACTACCCTTATATCAAATATACAGACCCCAAGTTTAGGCGAGCTTTGTATTGGCAATTAGGTTTTTTGTGTATGGTTACCTCTGTAAGGAGCAATCCAGACAAAAAACACCTACTTTATACCAATGACCAATTGGATATTTTTGTAGATGGAGTAGATTTGCGAAAAAGATTGGCAGACTTAGGCGTGGAAATTATTCACTTACCTTTTTCGAGATTTAACCCTGGTCAGTACGCCAAATGGTATAAAAATGCCATGTACAAGTTAGATGTTTTGGCGGCATTAAAAGATTTGCCCAATCCTTCGATTTATATCGATTCTGACTGTTTGTGGGTAAGACCTAACGCAGTATTTGATAAGCTGATGTTAGAAAGCCCTTTTGTCTTGGCAATGGACACTTATCACCGCAACCATGACCCCGACAAAAAAGCCCCACATACAAGCATGAGGGATATGGGCGAATTGTTTAGGCAAGTAACCCCTGAATATCCCACCGAATTCCCTATCTGGTATGGAGGAGAATTGATGGGTGGTTCGCAAGAGTTTTTCCAAATACTTTATAAAGGCATGGAGTATATTTTTGATAAATTAATGAACTTGGCAAAAGAAGGAAAGTATTACAAAATCAAAAATGGAATGTCAATGCTCGACAGTGATGAGCTAATCACCACCTATATTTTTAATGACTCTGCGCTCAGAAATCGCATATTGGACGTAGCGGATACGTATGCAAGACGTATGCACACGCTTCCGCATTATAATGATACCAATAAGGCAGACTTAAAAACAGTTACCGTTTGGCATTTGACTCAAGAAAAAAAATATGGTTTATTGCTCCTATTCAAAGAGTCTTTAGACCCTAAATCTGATTTTTGGCAGTTGCCTGTTCATAGCTTTGCGCGGTACTTGGGAGAATACGTAGGCGTACCCCAAAGAAAACGCTTTAGCTCTTTTAAACAGCAGGTTGAGTTCTTGCTTGCGTCTATCTTTAGACACATCAAGCCACCCGCTTTCTTATTCAAAATATACCATGCTTTCAAGTATGGTGGTAAAAATAAAGCAATTCTTAAAGCTCCAGAGTAGCGCATTTGTTTAAGAGTATCATGCAATGAGAATTGTGTTTTGAGGGGGAATATATATATTTGAATGGTGATTGTTTCGAGCTAATCTCCTCTACAAGAGAATTTAACAGTTAAATAATAAACTATGAATCAACCCAAAATTGCCTATTTAATATTAGCACACACAGACCCAATCCAATTAGAGAGATTGGTCAAAGCGATTGATTATCATGCTACTATTTTTATCCATGTGGATTTAAAATCTGATATAGATACATTTAAAAAAATCCCATTTCCTCCTCATGTACATTTTATTAAGGAGAGAACGAATGTGTTTTGGGGAGGGTTCAAGATGATTGAGGCAACGCTATACCTTATGAGGGCGGCTTTGGCATCACAAGAAAAATTTAGCCGCATTGTCTTATTATCAGGATTAGATTATCCGATTAAACCTATTGAATTTATTTATGATTTTTTTGTCCAGCACCCCACTCGCCAATTTATCAAATTCCTTGATGTCAGAGAATCAGAGTTTTATACAAGTAGGATTGTGAATTATTATTTTAAGGACATCAACTTATTGCCCGTAGCAAAATTGAACAAAGTGATAGGCAAAGGT
>JALOMS010000516.1 GCA_025455345.1 Thermoflexibacter sp.
ATTAGAAAATGACTATTTCTGCACGACACTGTTACTTAGACAAAAGAACTACTGTGCATAACACGGGTTTTGCGTCAGGCGGGCTGACGTGCAAACTTGGAGCTTTGTACTTCTATTCAAGTTTAGTGCTGGTTGACAGTTTTGTGCCCCGAAACCCGCCCGAACGCAAAGCGGCAAACCGTTAGCGGTCAGGCTGAAAAAGAAACGTAGATTTAGGTAAAATGAGAAAAATAGCAATAATTGGAGCAACAGGAATGTTAGGACAACCTGTTACCCAAGAATTTATGAATGCAGGCTTTGAAGTAAGCATACTTGCAAGAAACACTGAAAAAGCCAAGAAAATTTTTGGCTCTTCAATCGAAGTCATTGATGGCAACGTCAAAGACATTGATAAAATCAGACAGTTATTAAAAGGTCAAGATGGAATTTACTTGAACTTATCTGTTGAACAAAAAAGTAGCAAAACAGATTTTCAACCAGAACGTGAAGGACTTGATAACATTTTAAAGGTAGCAAAGGAAGCCAATATTAAAAGAGTTGGTTATTTATGGAAAGTTTTGACAAGGGAGCATATAGACAAGGCAATAGCATTGCCCTTGCAGGTATTTCAAAGCATAAGATGTTTCTAATTTCAGGAAGTGACTATGGTAAACAAGTAGCAAAAGCCTTTCAACTTAACAATGGCAACAACGATTACATTGTGCAGGGACAAGAAGGTTTTACAGCAGACGAAGCGGCTAAATTTTATATTGACAACTACAAAAAGAATAAAGTAACGATAATGAAAGCCCCTATTTTTATGCTCAAATTTCTTGGTTTTTTTACCAACAAATTTAACTATGGGGCAAACATTGTAGAAGCTTTAAATAATTATCCAGAAAAGTTTGAAGCAGAAGAAACGTGGAAAACTTTGGGAAAGCCACAAATGAAATTTATAGACTATATTAAACAATCTCAGTAAATCAAGTATTGCTAATAGAACAATCAATAAAATAAGCCCGAACCGCTAACATTGCATTTGTGCAAGGCGGGCTAAGGCGGCAGCCGCGCTGTGCTAATAATGGACTTTGGTGCTTTTTATTTGGTTTAGTGCTTTGTGGGGCAATAGTGCTATCAAGCCCGCCCTGCACAAATGCTTTTCCGTTAGCGGGCATTGTAAAAAGACGACAAAATGATAAACAACTTAAAAATCGACAGAATATGAACATAATTGTTGGGGCAACTGGACAAGTAGGCTCTCATTTGACCAAAAGACTTTTAGCCATTGGAAGTACAGCCATAGCGGTAGTCCGAAACCCCGAAAAAATACAAAATAAAAAAATTGAATTTCGTCAAGCTGACTTGCTTTATCAAGACCAAGTTGTTAAAGCATTTAAAGGTGGGACAACTGTATTTCTTTTGACACCAGAAAATCCAAACTCTGACGATATAATTAGAGATACCACAACTATCATATCCAACTACAAAAAGGCAATTCTTGAAAACAAAATCCAAAGAATTGTTTGCTTATCTTGTATTGGTGCTCACATTGACGGAAATACTGGAAATGTATTAATGTCACGACTTTTAGAAAAACATTTTGACGGTTTAAATATTGAGAGAATAATTATCCGACCATCCTACTATTACAGCAATTGGCTTGGTTATTTGCAGACAGTTCAAGAATATGGAGTTTTACCAACATTCTTTCCAGAAGACCTAAAAGTTGCTATGCATTCACCGCTTGACTTGGCAGAATTTATTGCTGAACTTATCGCTAAACCTATAGGGCAAGCACAAACAACATTTTATGAATTGGTGGGTCCGTCAAAATATAATTCGCTTGACATCGCTAAGGCATTTTCAGCAATAATCGATAAAGAAGTTATTACACAATCAATACCAAGTGATAAGTGGAAAGAAACTCTGTTATCTGTTGGTTTTACAAATAACACAGCAGATAATTTATGTGATATGACACAAGCTGTAATTGACGGCTTAACTCAACCTGAATTTACTGATAAGACCATCACCTTAAAAACCAACTTTGAAACCTATATCAAGCAACAATTGGAAAAATAACAACGACCCGCTAACAGCGGTTTGGCGTAATGGCGGGTTCAGTGCTTCGTATGACAGTTTTGTGCAAGGTTCAAGTTTTGTTCTTCGATTGAACTTTTGTGCTAAAAATCCGCCACTTCGCAAAGCCCCCAGCCGTTAGCACCCATTTTAGGCAACAGTTTGAAAATTAGAGAAATATTTGTAACTTTGCATACAATAAAACGCTAACAACATGGGCAGAGTCAATCCAAAAATAGATTTAGTTTTCAAAAAACTTTTTGGTTCAGAGGAGAATACAGATATTCTGTTGTCTTTGATAAATGCCATTCTCCCTGATAATCAACAGATTGCAAAAGCAATAATCAAAAATCCCTATAATGTTTCGGACTATGCAGACGGTAAGTTGTCTATTTTAGACATCAAAGCAGAAGATGAAAAAGGGAGTTTGTATGACATAGAAATGCAACTCAAAGGTACGCGTTTTTATGGTAAACGAACTTTGTACTATTGGGCAAAAATGTTTGGCTCACAAATGGACTATCTCCAAAAAGACGAACAGGAAAATGAAAAACGTAAAACTTACTCTGGGCTTAACAAGTGCATTGTAATCAGTTTGATGGATTTTGAGTTTTTTAAAGATGATAAGTACAATCGTTGTTTCACACTTAAAGACCGTGAAACAAACGAGTTACACCCTGATTTGGATTATTTAGATTTATATTTTGTAGAATTGGAGAAATTTGCACACAAATATAAGACTATCACGACTATTTTGGATAGGTGGGCAACTTTTCTCAACAATGCAGATGTATATTCAAAAAATACCCTTCCAAAAGAGTTGGCAGAAATCGAGTCTATCAAAAAAGCAAGCGAAAAGTTGGACGTAATGTATTTGAACGAAAAAGAGCGAGAATATTATGAAGCCCAACAGAAACGCTATCTTGACGAAAATTCGAGAATACAAGAAGCGGTAGATGAAGCCATAGAGCAAACAGAACTGAAAAGCAAAATTGAAATTGCGAAAAATGCAATACTTGAAGGTGCAAAAAATGAATTTATCTCAAAAATAACGGGCTTGAACATTGAACAAATAGAACAATTACGCCACGAAAAGCAATAAAAACAGGTGCTAACATTGCATTTGTGGCAAGCCAACGAGACAGACCTGATGACCGTTTAATGAAACCCAATTAGGTTCAATTGACAAAAGTCATTAAGGAAAAATTAACATAGAAGCGAATGCAGTTAATTAAGCGAATATTAGTAATGACAGTTTTTTTAATTGTTATTTTAGTTTTTGGATTATTCCTTTTTATAAAATTCTATAAGCCACCATTATCTGAGAATTTTGGCAAAATTGACACCCAATTATTTGTTGGATATTCAGATAATCAACCATTAATTGTTGCTTTCGGTGGTAGCAATGGAGGCAATACATGGACAGGCGAGTTCTGGACGGAGATTAGGAACAAGTTTCTTCAGAAAGGTTACGCGGTCTTGTCTATCGGATATTTTCGTACCGAAAATACACCTGCAACGCTGGACAGGATTTCTATCAATGCAATTTATGACTCTATCAAAAAAGTAAGCAATCATCCCAAAATTGACAAAGACAGAATAGCACTACTTGGAAGCTCAAAAGGTGGCGAACTTGTTTTAAATATTGCAAGTAGATACAGCGATGTGGACGCAGTAATTGCTATAGTTCCATCACATGTGAGTTTCCCAGGATTAACTTCTTCTGCAAACACATCATCTTGGACATTCAATGATAAAGAAGTACCCTTCGTGCCATTTTCTTATCAAGCAATTCCGTCCTTAATTAAACGTAATAACTATAGGGCTTGTGAAATCATGTTGAAAAATAAGGAAGCAGTAATTAATGCAACAATCGAAGTAGAAAAAATAAACGGACCAATCTTACTTATGTCAGCTACAAATGATGAAGTATGGCCTTCTATATATATGTCGGAAGAAATTGTAAATAGATTAAAAAAAAATCAATTCAAACATTATTATGAAATCTTTTCTTTCGGCGGCGGCCATACTGAATCATCAAAGCATTTCGATGTGGTTTTTAAATTCCTTGATGAACATTTTAAGATAAATTGAAATCAAATCGTCTTCAGAAAGTTGTAGAAATAGAAAATAATAGATGGCAAAAAATACAAGAGAACTTGCATGGGGAGACGAAATGGCAAGCCACCAATATGGATGGTTTTGTGGCAAGGTGGGCTAAGGCGGCAGCCGCGCTGCGCTAAATTGAACTTTGTTGCTTTTTATTTGGTTTAGTGCTTTGTGGGGCAATAGTGCTATCAAACCCGTCCTGCGCCAAGCCTGTTCCGTTAGACACAAGTATAAAAAAGACAGAGAAACTTTGGAAACTATAAGACTATATTTCAACAAATTTATAAAACTGAATGACTCAGAATGGGCAGACTTTGAAAAGTGTATAA
>JALOMS010000031.1 GCA_025455345.1 Thermoflexibacter sp.
CTTAGATTTTGGACTTAATTTAGTTTCTACAAAGCTTATGTCCCTAACGGGACTTCCAGTCTGGAACTGAAAAAACGTTTATTTTTGTTGATATACTTATTAGAAATTTAAGAAATAAAGTAGCACACTTGGAAGGCAAGAACAAATCACTATTTTATCTCGATACTTCTTGATTTAAGAATTATATTATACATTCCATTTCTTTGGGAAATGGAATGTATAAGGACTTTTCATCTAACAATTTAATGCGCTTATCTCAAAGAATTGGTAAAGCGATACTAAAAAAATGATAGCCAAAATTACTTAGCCAAAATCTTCTTATACTTTGCTTCGTCTTTGAAAAGAGCCAAAGCCGTTTTGATGTCTGGGTCATCATTAAAAGATGCCTCCATGCGACCATCTGCAAAATAATAACGACTTGCGATTTCTTTTTCCAATTCTTCTTTGATTTCCGTTTTAAACTTCTGCAAATCATTATCTTTATTATGAGATAGTTTGTCTTTCAAGGAGGTCAATTGTGTCTTTATATCTTCATAATACTTTTCTTCTTTGGCTGTTTTTTCTAAACTCTCGATAGTGCGTTCTACTTTAGTTTTGTAGTCTAAATCCTTGTTAGATACCCACTTAACAAAATCTTGGTATTGAGACTCTGATAATACAAATTCCTTTGCTGGCGCAATCGTGGCATTTTTCACTCTAAACTCTGTGGCATAATCAAATAAGAGTCCTTTTCTCAGCAAAACAGATAATAGTTGGGAAACGTGAGGCTTTTCATTTTCTAAATCTGGCTTTACTCCACCACCATCATAAACGACTCGTCCCGCCTTTGTTTTAAACGCAATTCTCAAAGAATCAGGAACTTTCCCAACGCTACCATCAGGATTGCGATGCGTATAATCCACCGCCTGGATACATCTACCACTTGGGATATAGTATTTGGCTACGGTAACTTTGAGTTTGGAATTGTATGATAGAGAACGAGTTACCTGTACCAATCCTTTGCCAAAGCTATTTTGCCCTATCAGCACGCCTCTATCATAATCTTGCATTACGCCACAGACAATTTCTGCGGCAGACGCACTCGAACTATTAATAAGAACTGCTAAAGGAATGTCTGTATCTAAAGCATTATTGAGCGCATTGTACTTTTTATTCCATTCTTTGACCTTGCCTTTGGTACTTACGATTTCATTTCCCTTATTGACAAATAAGTTAGAAATATTCACCGCTTCGCCCAATAGTCCCCCAGGATTATCTCTCAAATCTAAAATAACGCTTTTTGCACCTTGTTCTTTTAATTTGACCAAAGCGTCTTTGACCTCTTTGCTGGCGTTATACGTAAAATCAGTGAGTTGGATAAGCCCTACATCACTACTGACCATGCCAAAATAAGGCACATTGGTAGTAGAAATTTTCTCTCTGGTCATCTTGAAAGTCATGGGTTTATCATTGCCAAATCGCTTAATGACCAATTCTATGGGCGTTCCTGCCTGTCCTTTGAGAAATTGGCTAATTTCACTACCACTTTTGCTGGCGACATCTATGCCGTCTATTTTGATGATTTGGTCGCCTATCAGTAAGCCCGACTTCTCCCCTACAAAGCCCTTCATTGGTTTAGTAATCACTGTTTTTCCGTCTTCTCTGGTGATAGTTTCTATACCAATGCCCGCATACTGTCCTGTGGTCATAATTCTATAATCCTCTATTTGGTCTTCGGGAATATAGTTAGTATAAGGGTCTAAGGAATTGAGCATGGAGTTAATGCCCTCATTCATTAACTCATTAGGGCTGATTTCATCTACATAATAGGTATTGACTTCTTTGAACAAAGTGCCAAATATTTCTAAATTTTTCATCACCTCGAAATAGTGGTCGTCGGGTGTATTAAATGCCACCAAAAGTGATATACAAGTGGCAAAAAAGAGGTAAAGCGTTTTTTTCTTCATAATGAAATTCAAAAATTTGCAGTAAGATTAAAAGCTATAAATCAAGTAATAATGTTGATAATGTTCTTAAGAGCAAACAAAAAAATCCAAAGATATATACTTTGGACGGATTTAATTGACGAAAATAAGTATTTTGACTGTAAATTTCAAATTTTAAACAAAAAGTTGTGTAGATAGATGAATAAGATTTGGCAAAGCGTTGTATATAAGGCAAGTAAGTGCTATGGGCATACATTTGCAAAATGATAGCCTCAAAAGCTCCCCAAGCCGCTATTAACATAAAAAACAACTTTCAGGTAATCGTAATTTTATATGTGATTCCCTAAGAAAACAAAATATGTTATTATCTTTGATTATTTCCAAACAATCATATTATTATTCCACCATATTTGACAACAAAATCAAAATGAACAAACTATTTATTTTATTATTCTTGGGCTTTGTCTTAGCCTGCCAAAACGAGAACAAAACTATGGAAGTTCCAAATGAAAATTTTGATATACAAGGACATAGAGGTTGCAGAGGCTTGTTGCCCGAAAATACTATTCCTGCCTTCCTCAAAGCAATAGATATTGGGGTAACTACCTTGGAATTAGATGTGGTGATTAGCAAGGACAAACAAGTCGTAGTTTCGCACGAACCATATCTTAATCCTTTAATATGCACAGGATTAGAAGGAGAGAACTTTGAAGATGCGAAAAAATATAACTTGTATGAGATGACTTATGCGGATATTAGCCGTTGTGATTGTGGTAGCAAGGGCAATCCCAAATACCCCGAACAACAAAAGATGAATGTAAACAAACCTTTGCTTTTTGAGGTGATAGATACAGTAGAAAAATACTTGAAAGACAAGGGTTTACCGTCTATCAAGTATAATATAGAAACCAAATCCGAAGCAAAAACTGATAATATTGCTCACCCCGCACCCGCAGAGTTTGTAAAACTACTCTATGAAGTTCTTTCCCAAAAAGGAATTTTAGAACGCACCACTATACAGTCTTTTGATATTCGTACCTTACAAGAAATCAAAAAGTTTGATGAGAAAATCTCCTTAGCATTGCTTGTAGCCGAGAAACCTTATTTTGAAGAAAATATTAAAGAATTAGGCTTCAAACCTGCTATTTACAGTCCGTATTACGTCTTAGTAACAGATGTATTGGTCGCTTATTGTAAAAAAGAAAATATCAAACTTATTCCTTGGACTATCAATGACTATGAGGTTATGCTTACGCTCAAAAAACAAGGTGTAGATGGCATTATTACTGATTACCCTGACAGAGCGATGAAACTGATAAGCCAACCATAAAAGTTAATTGATGCTTGCTAACATATTTTTGACTTCTTCCTTGTTGGTCGTGTTTTCTAATGTCATAGAAAGTGTATTTGTGTTAGTAAGTTTGAGTTTTTCCTTTTTATAAAATATTTGCTTGCCGTTATGCCAAAGTGCTACGACTTCTACCTCCTCGCCTATGGGTAAGTAATTGACACTGAAATTATCACTTTGGCTATAGACGAGCAAAACCGAATTTAGGTTCTTGAAAATAAGATAAATAGAAGGTGCGTAAATAATATCTTCCTGTAACTGTAAAGAAATGAATAACTCGCTTCTTTGGCTTGAGGGCAAGATGAAATCTCTATCGCAATTAATCCAACCTAAAAAATTGATTAATAGTGAGTTATTGCGTGTGGAAGAAGAATTATTTAATATTGATGCTGATATATTTTCAAGAGCTTTATCGTAATTTTGCTTCATCTCTTGACATTCGCCTGTAAGAGTGATAGGCTCTAATGACGAGGTATTTTTGTAAAAAATAGCATATTCAAATCCCCAATGTCCAACTTCTGAAATGGCATTTAAAACAAGACGATACGTATAATCCTTATCAAATCTTGACCTTATCCCATCTTGATAATTATAATAGAATTTTTTGTAATACCTACGAAAAGCAGACTTGTATTTGAGGAAATCATAGGACTTTAACCATTCCCCAACTACTACATTGTACTTTTTACTGAACTGTTCGGCTAAAAAATATTTATTATAATGATGATGACCATTTAGTTGCTTGTCATCTTCTTCTGGGACAATGACAGAAACATAGTTCTGCGATACGAGCCATCTAAACAATGTAATACGAGGATTTTTGAACTGCTCGCACTTGTCCGTCCAACTGATTAACTGATTAACAGCGATGGAATCTGCTACCCAAAGCGGTTGGCTGACATTGTCCAAATATATCTGCAAAAGGGCTTCTGCTTCTGTTTTTTGCTCCCCATTAATTACTCTGGACATAGAGCCTAAAAATATACCTTCCAAACGTTCTCTAAAAGCTACCGTAGCAATATAGGTATTCGCATACTGCTTGTCCATCAATATATTGCTGATTTTTTTAAATGCATAGGGCTTGTCTTTCAAAGCAATGCCTTTGTAATACAGGTCGTATCGCAACACCTGTTGGGGGATAGCAATAAGTTTCTTAGGAGTCTGTTTGGGAAATACAAAATATTGATTTTTAGTATCAAGAGACGCGCTTACATTGTTTGATTCTGCAAACCTTCTTGGTGCTTGTTTGGTACTTTTCTTTGCTAATTTATTAGGAGCTTGTCTTGTTACCCAATTAGGTTTTTCATCTTTATCTCTTTCCAAATAAAAAGCCTGCATACGCTCTTTTTTGGCATTTTCACTATTGAAATCTATTTGTAGGTTTTTCCCTTTAGCGATGGCTAATTGCTCATTATCAATCATTGCGTTGAGGTAAACGACCCCTCCTGATTCGAGCATTTTCCCATTAGAGATTGTGGGCAAATCGTATTTGATATAATCACTTAAATCGTAAAGTTCTATTAATTCAATATTTACCAAAGAGTTTTCGACAATACTGCCATCTTTACGAACAAAAACTTTACTTGGAATAAAAATCTTAGTGCCTTTTTTCCCTACAATGCTTGTATCTCTGTTACTTTGGATAGTGAATGACTGCTTGTCTTTCTTTTCCTTGTTAGGATACAGTATATCAACTACTTTGGCGGCAGTAAAGCGGAAGGGAGAGCTTTTTTGCGTCATCGTAGTGGGTTTAGTGATTGGCGTGTTTTCTTGAGATTCGGTATCAATGTTTGGATTATCATTATTTGGTAAAATAGCAGTTGTTTCTTTATTACCTTCTTTGGGGTGATGCGAAATAGTAGGCTTATCGGCAATAAGTAACTCTTTATTTTCTTCAGATAAAGTGATTTTCAAAAACAAAGCTACACTTAGTATCAAAACAATAACCCCAGCTAAAAGTGCGTAAGAATTACTTAGGATAGAGGGCTGAGCGGTAGTAGGGTACAGTTTTTCATGAATGAGATTTAGTTCTTCTTTGGCAGAGAGATAATTGATGCGCTTGATGAGCTGGCGTTGGAGAGCTACATCATTTCTAAGTTCTTGATTGATAAGTAATTCATTATCAAACTCTTGTTTTTCACTTGTAGAGAGTTCGCCTGCAATGTACTTTTCTATTTTTTCTATTTTGGACAATTCTGTTCTCATAATTTTCAAATGGTTTAAGGGTTTTAAATAGTTGATGAGGAGTCGCTAATGAGGAGGCTCTGGAATAGCCCCAATTTGTCTTTAAACATTTTTTTTGCTCTTTCTAAGCACTTGTATTTCTGATTTTTAGCTATATTCTCACTACTATAAGACATGGCTTGAGCTATTTCTTTCATGCTCATTTTCAAGTAATAATAGTTTTTGAGTAGTGTTTTACAAGGATTACCCAGTTCTTCCAATAACTTATCTATGATTTGTATCTGCTCTTCCTTCTCTATATCCATTTCATTTTCAACAGGAATCTGTGTATAGAGGTTATTTAAGTTCGTTTCTCGCGATTTTACATCACGCACCTTTTTGAGCCACAAGTGATTACTGATACTGTACAAAAAAGTCGCAATAGAAGAAGACAGCTCAAAGTTTGCCTGACTTACTTTTTCATAAAAGACAATGACACTTTCTTGGAAAATATCTTTAGCCTCTTCTTCAGAGCCACCGTGCGTCATTACTAACTTCTTGATAGAGGGGAAATGACGATAAATTTTCTCAAAAGCAAGCGTATTCTTGCCCTTGCGGAGTAAATGGATAATTTCTCGGTCTTTAAGCATAACAGAGCAATGTTTTTGGATTTGACAATTTGAGGTTTATACCTAATTTTACGAAAGGTCTCCTTTATCATTTAAAGTTTTTTCAAAATTATTTCTGCTGGAAATTTTTGTGTATTTAAGATGATTTTTCTAAATTTATCTTTAGATTTATCAAAAGATGTTTTCTTTGAGACTAAGATGATGAATAAAAATGTTGCAATAAAGCTTAGTGAGATACTTCAAGAGACCACAGGAGTAAGTCTATTACCTTTGAATAATGCAGAGATTACTTCAAAGATAATAGGATTGGTGCATTTTCCCAATTATATTTATAAGACTATCATTACGCCTGTTCTTGTACTACTTGCTTTGACCTTAGTGGTTACCATTGGGTTCTGCTTTGCGGGGGAGTTCTTTTTAGGGTTGATATTTTTTACCTTAGGGACTTTTGTAGCAATCGCAGGAGGCATACTCATAGGCATTATTTATTTCAATAAGCGGCTTGCCAAAGAAATCGGGCTTATTTTTATGGAAATTTTGCGTCAAGTGCGCTTATTGCTATTAGAAATAGGAGTCGCTGATGAGGATATGATAGATGGCTATATGGAAATCCCTCCCCTTGCTGATGTCATCAAAGCAAGTACCTATATGATAGCCATAGAAAATATAGAAAAAGAAGCAAATAAGCGATTGCCTTATGGCGCACATTTGGTTTATGAAACGGTTATGCGCTTGTTCAATTCTTTATTCAATAATATGGATAGCTATTTGAATAAGATGCAAAGTATGAAGAATCACGCACATCACCCACGTGCTACAGGAATTTCCTCTTCACTTCAAGCCTATAGCCAAAATGGCATTACCCACATAGATAGACTCATGCGCGATAGTAAATCTCTGACCAATAGAACAATCAATTGGGTCAATATTCCTCTCAAAATTATACTAACTACGATGTTAGGAATTGCAGGTTTGGTATTTACCTTAGTCGTACTACTGATAGATTAGGAATGATTTATCTTATTTATGGTATTTATTGATTAGAAACCTTTTGCAATTCCCTCTTAGAAAAGAATGACCATCATTGTTCATCTTTCTAATAATCTTTACAAAATACCATGAAAATGAAATACCTACTTCTCATTACTTTGCTTTTGGGGTGCATGGCGCACAAGGGCATGGCACAGCAGACCACAGGAACAGCAAAATTCACGACTTCTGCCCAGCCTTTGGACAGATTGGCTATTGTAGGCGCAAAAGGACAAACCCTTAGCGTAACCGATGGCAAGGGCAAGGAATACTTCCGAAGTGCCTCTAAACCAGACCTTTCCTTTGTAGTGAGTGGTGCTTTGGGCAGGCATACGGTCAGCAGTACCGACAGCAAAGGCAAAAAAACAGACTTGTTTTCTTTTGAAGTTACCGCACAAACTCAAATCAATGACAGTGGCTATTACAAAGAAATGTTTAATATGTACCGCAAAGGCATGAGGAGTGAGGCGGGGAGCGTCAGTTGGAATGGGAAAAAATATCACTTTTTTGTGCCTTGGAGTTTAGACCACTGCCACACCATGAAGGGAATGAAGTATTTTGACGGTACAGGGCATGAATTTATCGACCTAATGAAGGAAGTACAAAGAGAGGACGGTATGATTTACAGTTTTGTCCAATATATGCCAAACGCAGATTATTTTTATACCAGAGATAAGTGGTCGGGCTATACCAAGAAAATAGGGGATAAGTATTTCGTAAGGCAACCCACTGAAAATCACCCAGAATACATTTACGTCAATACCGTTTACCAATGTTGGAAATCAGGTGGGGACAAGGCTTGGTTGGAAAAAACACTCCCCTCTGCGATGAAGGCTTTGGACTATATTTACAAAGACCCTGCGCGATTCAGCAAGCGTTTCCAACTTTTAAAACGTGTCTATACCATTGATTCTTGGGACTTTGCCGTAGAAGATGAATATATGCCCAACCTTGGTATGACCAATTCCATGATTATTCACCCTGACAAATCCAAATTTGGTGTATTTTTTGGCGACAATACAGGCTACATTGCCGCTTGTGAGGAGTTGGCAGAAATGTTAGAATATATAGGGCAAAGTGCTGATTCACAAAAATTTAAAGAAAGAGGAAAAGCCTTCAAAGAACGCTTAGATAAGCTGGCGTGGAATGGCAAATTCTATACTCATTTCATAGACGAAGACTCTACGGTAAAGCGCAATTTGGGTGTAGATGAGCGCAGTCAAATCGCCCAATCCAATGCCTATTCCCTCAATCGCCCTTTGAATCCTGCCCAAAGTAAGGCAATCATAGAAACCTATTTGAACTTAAAAAGCAACCTGCCTGTGGGTTCTCCTGCGGAATGGTACGCGATTTATCCACCTTTTGAGCGAGGATTTGGCTCACATGGCGATAAGTGGCAATACATGAACGGGGGCGTAGGCGGACACGTAGCGGGCGAGCTTGCCAAAGGTGCTTTTGAAAGTGGATACGAAAGTTATGGCGCAGATATTTTGAATCGCCTGTTCGAGTTAGGTAAAAAATACGACAACAAAATTTATTTTGCTTATACAGGTTCTCTACCTCCTCCACCGCCGCCAGCTATCTTAAAACCATTGAATATCAAATCTTTGGCAAATATGGATTTTTGGGTAAACGAAAAGCAAGAGGGCAACACTTGGATGCTCGGCAAGCGCGTAGGTGATGATTTGAGGGAATTGCCTGTGGGCGAACAGACTTTTGCCAATATCAAATTTGAGGTAATAGACCCTGCAAAAAACAACAGAAAAGCGGTCTTGGCAGTGGGGAAGGACAATGCTTTGCCCACTTCCCTCGAAATTCCTGTGAACGAAACTGCCGCTTGCTTGTACTTTTTGCACACCGCTTCCAAACCTGTTTCTGAAAATATAGTGGGGGGTGTTTCCTTTGTGTATGAGGACGGTAGCAAAAAATACAACTATATTTTATCCGAAAAACATTTGACTTATTGGTGGTTTTCCGAACTAAAAAATGACTACGCGGGCATTGCTTGGTACGGAAAAAACTTGGTCAGTGAGGGCGTAGGGCTAAGTTGGTGCGCTATCAACAATCCAGAGCCTACTAAAAAAATAGCCAAAATCGTACTTCATGCTCCTGAAAATAGGGGAATTTATACCGTTTTGGGCATTACTTTGGCAGATAAGCCGCATTATTTGCCTACCAAAATGCCTTCTTATGGAGGACCTGACGGTTGGGCGGCGGCAATTGCGATGTCTGCTTTGGTAGAGGGACTTGCTGGGGTGAAGGATAGCCCCAACACTTCGGCATACCAAGAGGCAATTTTATCCCCAAGATGGAATGAAACCAATGCTGATTCTGTGAATGTTACCATTTGTTATCCTGCGTCCAAAGGCTATGTTTCTTATACTTACCTACACAAAAAGGCGCAAAAAAACATCACATTGCAAGTGGCAGGAAGTGGTGAAAAAATCAATTGCCACCTTTTGCTCCCAAAAGGCATAAGCAAACCAAAGGAAGTATTGGTGAATGGCATTGCTAAAAAATTTAGTACATCATCAATAGAACAGTCTTCTTACGTTGATTTTTTGTTAGAAGGAAGCTCCTCAAAAACAATAGAACTAAAATATTAAATCTTGAAAGTGTACTTAATCAAACATAGTTTCACTCATTTGTCAGACACCTCGAAGGTGTCAGACAAATTTTTAAACTCAAATATCAAAATCTTGAAAGTAAGCATGAAAAATTCTATTCCAAAGCATTTTTACTCATTTGTCAGATACCTCAAAGGTTTCAGACAAGTTTTTGGTACTTACATTAATTTTTTGTTAGTATTTTGGTTAAACTTTTTGCTTGCTCACCCAATTTTTGCCCAAGAAAATTGGTTTCCTTTTGCTCCAAATAAAGATGACTTTATGCCTAACTCAATAAATTTGAGTAGTTGGCTTGACGCACCTGCGGGCAGGCATGGCTTTGTACAGATGAAGGGCAAAGATTTGATTTTTGAAGATGGCACACCTGTTAAATTTTGGGGGACGAATATCGCAGGCGATAACCCTTTTATGCCTCATACAGAAGCACAAACATGGGCAAAGTTTTTGGCAAAATATGGATTCAATGCGGTGCGTTTCCATAAATTTACTTGGGGAGCAACAGACGGCAAGCACTCCACCATCATCACTGATGAAAAATGGAAAAACTTTGATTTTCTCTGCCAAGAACTCAAAAAAACAGGTATTTATTATGGTTGGTCGCATATCTACGGTCATCGATTACGCCCCAACGATAGCACTCGCCTACTTGCCTACCAAGAAATAGCAAATACCAAATTCCCGTGGTCGCACCTCAATGCCTCAACTGCCTCCTTGGTAAACTTTGCCGAAGACCTCCAAAATCTTAATATAGAACTCACTGTCAATATGTTAAATCATAAAAATCCTTTGACTGGTATGCGTTATGCGGACGACCCTGCCCTGAGTTTTATTGAGCTACAAAATGAAGATAATATCTTTTGGTCGGCAATAGAAGAAACTTTGAAACAAACGCCTACTTACAGAGCTTTGCTTTGTAAAAAATTTTCAGAGTGGCTCTTGAAAAAGTACAATTCACAAGAGAACATGGAAAAGGCATGGGCAAAAGAAGGATTGAAGGAAGGAGAGCATTTAAGTAAAGGAAATATCTACCCAAACCCTAATCATGGACTTTTTAGCTGGGAATACGAGCAGGCAATTAAAAATAAAAAACCTGTAAAACAGCATATTTTGGACAAAATTGCCTTCTTATATGAGGAACAGGTCAAGTTTTACAACAAATTTGTTACAGCAATTAGAGCTACGGGATACAAAGGTACAATTGTCGGAAGTTGTTGGCAAGCAGGAACGGGTATCTCGCATTTGTACAATTTATATGCAGATTATACCGCAGGAATGATTGATAGACACAACTACTTTGGAGGTGGGAATGGACATCATCTCCAAGCAGGAAAATTTGACAATACCTCTATGCTTTCACAAGTCGGTTCAGGGCTGTACGGAACAGGTTTACAGCAAGTTAGTGATAGACCCTTTATCATTTCAGAGTGGATGAGCCTGATTCCTAATGAGTGGACTGCGGAAAGCGCGCCCCTGCTCGCTGTCTATGGCATGGGCTTGCAAGGTTGGGACGCTTCCTATACGTTTGCTACTGATTATCCGTATTTTACAGAAACTATCCAAACACCACTTTGGGGTGGAATTTACAATGCCTGTTCCCCTACTCAGTTAGCACTTTATCCTGCTTTGGCAATGATGATTTATCGAAATGACATCAAAGAAGGCGAAACAGTAGTCAATCGGAATATTCATTTGCCATCTTTGGCAGAAAACAAGCAGTTTTTTGATGAAAGAGTAGTCCAAGACCACGACCGCAAAAGCTTTATTGCCAATTTTGCCTTAGAGGCAATGGGCATTGGCAAGGTAAATATTTCATTTACAGATAGTTTGAAAGAAAATGAAATTACAGATTTGTCAAAATTTTGGAAAAATAAAACTGTTACCTCCACCACCCATCAACTTTTTTGGGACTATTCAGGCAAAGGTTATTTTACCATCAATAGTTCAGGAACAAAAGGGTTAGTAGGCTTTGCGAAAGACAAATTATTTGATTTGGAAGACATTAGCTTACAAACAAGCAATGAGTTTGCAGTGATTTTGGTAAGTAGTTTGGAGAAAGACAAAGGAATGAAAGAAGCCAAAAGATGGCTCATTACTACCATATCAAGGGCAAAAAATACAGGTATGGAATACGACACTCAAAAGAAAACCCTACTCAACGTGGGCAAAGCACCTATTTTGGTGGAGGCTGTGAATGTAGATTTGACTATGAAGCGAAAAGGCGCATTTGAAATCTATACCCTTGACCACTTGGGCAATAGAACAGGAAAAATAATCACAAAGAAAAATAAAAAAGTAGTTTTAGAGGGTAAAAAACATGAGTCTATTTATTACGAAGTGGTTTTTGAATAAAGAAAAAAAGGAATATCAAATGAAGAATAAATTTATTGTATGGGTATGCTTGCAAATGATTGCTTTTGTGGCTACCGCCCAATCCAAAGTAGTGCTGTACAATGCGCCTGATAGTGCCGTCAAAGCCACCGAATTTCAGGTCAAAGTCAATGGGCAAGAAAGTTTTGCCTACAAAAATGATGTTTCTACCATCACCTATTTTAGTTTTGAGGGGAAGGTAGAAATAGAAATCAGCTCCACACACGACATCAAGTGGGTGGATATTCGCCCTAAAAATTTGGGTATTGAGCCTGTGATTAAAGAGAGTAAAATTTACTTTTCTATCAGCAAGCCCTGCCAACTTTCCGTAGAAATTAATGGAGAAAGCACCAGACCTGTCTATATTTTTGCTTCTCCTTTGGAAAAAAACATTCCCTCTGCCTTGGACAAAAATGTAATTTTCTTTGAAAAAGGAAAAATTCACTATGCCAACACTATCAAACTGCAAAGTAATCAAAGCATTTACATAGAAGGTGGTGCGATTGTCAGAGGCGTAATAGAAGCAGAAAACGCAAACAATATCAAGGTGTTGGGTAGGGGAATCTTAGAAGCTGGTTTTGTCAAAGAAAAGCGACCTATCTATTTGTACCAATGCGAAAATATTGAAATAGAAGGAATCATCTTGCTCAATAACACTACTTGGACACTTGTTCCTCATGCTTGTAATAGGGTGAATATCAGTAATATAAAAATAGTCAGTTGGGCTTTTGGCTCTGACGGAATAGATTTAGTCGCTACTTCTCACGTTAGTATCAAAGATTGTTTTTTAAGATGTAATGACGACTGCATTGTAGTCAAGTGCTGGGGTGGCGTAGAAAAATATCCCGAAACTCCTACCAAAGGCGTAGATGTTACCAATATACAAGTGAGTAATACCGTTTTTTGGAATATGGCGTGGGGCAATGCCATAGACATTGGTTTTGAGCTAAGGTGCGACAAAATTAGCAATATTTCTTTCAAAAATTGTGATGTAATTCATGTGGATAGGGGTGCGGTATTCAGCATTCACAATGGCGACTATGCTATGGTGCAAGACATTTTGTATGAGGATATTAGAGTGGAAGATGCCATGCACAAACTCATTGATATTGCCATCTTTTTATCACAGTACAGCTTGGACAGACCGACCAATGCAGAAGAAAGAAAAGCCCGTTACAAGCAAGGCGTATGGGACGGGGTACTCAAAGTATATGGGGGAGAGGAAGAAAAATATGAGAAAAATAGAGGCTACATCAAAAACATTACCTTCAAAAATATTTCTGTTACAGATGGGCAGTTTCCCTACTCAGTGATTTCGGGTTATGACTCTCAGAATCACCAAGTTGAAAACGTACTCATTCAAAACTTAGTCATACATGGCAAACGCATGAAAAGCCTCAAAGAAGCAAGGGTCTTTGTAGAGCATGGGAAAGGTATTGAGATAAAATAACGGAATTATCGGCTTATTGGCACTATCTTGTTTTAGTACAAAAGTTAAATATGTAAATTGCTTATAATAAATTTTTAAAAAATTAATTTCTTAGATTATTTTAATAAATGTCAAATGCCCGATAATTCCTAATTTTTATATAGAATATGCTTATACATTCCATTTCCCAAAGAAATGGAATGTATAATATAGTTTTTTAAAGTACGAGTTTATAAGAATTAGTAATCCCATATTTGATAATCCAACTCATATCCCTTAGTGATTTCCTAACATTTGTTAAGGATAAGGCGTATTTTTCCCCATTACATTAAAATCTCCTAATTTTAGCCTTCGAATCCAAAAGCTATTCATTTGGGGGTAGCTTATGGATTCATGCCAATAAATCTTTAACACAAAAAAACTCATTATGAAAAAGTTAAGTATTTTATTTTTCGCATTTTTGATATGCTGTTGTTTTGGAATTGTACAAGCACAACAAATCACGCCACCTGCGCCAAGCCCTGCGGCAACTATCAGTCAAGTAGTAGGATTGACTACTATTTCTATCAATTACTCTCGCCCAAGTGCAAGAGGGAGGGCTATTTTTGGGTCTTTGCTCAAATATGACCAAGTATGGCGCACTGGAGCGAACCAAGCAACTAAAATTACTTTGGCTGATGATGTAACTATCGAAGGCAGCAAGTTGGCAAAAGGAGAGTATGCAATCATGTCTATCCCAAGCCAAAACGAGTGGACTGTCATTTTTAGTAAAAATTTAGGCACCAATGAAGGTAATTATAAGCAAGAAGAAGATGCGCTAAGGGTAAAAGTAAAACCTATGACAAGCTCTTCTAAAGTAGAAACTTTTGCCATTGCCTTTACAGATTTGGGAATGAATACTGCAAATTTGGAGTTTTCATGGGAAAATACTGTCGTAAGGGTAAAAATCACTACTGACGTAGATGCGAAAGTAGAAAAACAAATCGCTGATTTTACGAATCCTAACAAAGATTGGAATGGTCTGTTCCAAGCCGCTTCTTATTATTTTAATAACAACAAAGACCTGAACAAAGCGTATGAATGGATTGTCAAATCTACTTCTATGCAACCTCAGTATTGGA